>DAINOS010000035.1:0-17675 GCA_036743855.1 Prevotella sp.
CCGTATGCGGAACCGCACGTACGGTGGTGTGAGAGGTCGGAAAACGAAAGTAGGAAGAAAACTACTTCGTTTTCCTCCTACTCGATTATAATCAGGAAGTTACGGAAAAGCGGATGCGTAAGTGGTTGGTATGGAGGACCTTATAGGGGAGGGCAACCAATGAAAATAATACGGATATTTTCGAGTGTTTTCGGGTGTTTTCGGGTCGTGGATGTCTACTTTCATGTCTACCTATGGCAAGGGTGCTGTCTACCTCTGCGGCAAGGCAGGGGAACCTGGGAAACAAGGGGTGATAATGACAGGCTGGATAGACCATGATAGACCATGATAGACGCTAATAGACGCGATAGACGAAATAGACGCGATGGACGGAAAGGGAGGGCAACAGGGGGAAGAAAATGGTGGAAGGGAATGAGGGAAGGGAATGAGGGGGAGAAAATAAGGGAAGAATCAACCAACAAAAAACTCAATGCATGGAGAATGACAGAATGCCAGCTGTAGGCTTTGTATACAACAGGAAGAAGACAGCCACGAGAAGCAAGGCGGCGGTGATAGAGATACTGGTGTCGTATTGCGGCAAGCACAAGTACATGTCGACTGGCGTGAGGGTGCTGCCTAAGGAATGGCACTGCGGCATGGTGACGGGACGGCCTGACGCTATTGAGCTCAACAAGGCCCTGAACACGATGCGCAACAAGGTGCTGAAGGCCATAAACGAGATGCTGGAGGAAGGACTCGTCGATATAAGGGACATACCATCGAGGATGAGGCGGCAAGAGGCGATGGGCAAGACTTTCACGGAGTTTTGCCGTGAGCGCGCCAAGGTGCGTACGTATGGCATGGCCAAGGGCACGGTGGCGCGGTATGAGCGGTTCTTGCGATGGTTCGAGCGTTGGGGCGTGATAAGGTCTTTCGGTGACGTGACGGAGCGGAACGTGATACTGATGGACGAGGCGTTGAGCCGTACTGGCATGCGTGACGTGTCGAAATGGACGAACTATCACAGGACGCTGAAGTCGTTTATACTGGATGCGATAAGCGAGGGCTATCTGAGGCGCAACCCTTACAAGTGGGTGCGGATAAGCAAGGGTGACGATGACGGCAAGGGCTTGCGGAAGTTCTTGACGCGTGATGAGCTGGAACGGATAAGGACCGCCAAGATGGGCACGGAATGTCTTGAGAGAGTGCGTGACCTGTTCGTGTTCCAGACGTACACGTGCATGAGCTACACCGACCTCGTGGCTTTTGACATTGGCAAGGTGAGGGACGTGAACGGTCGGATGATGTACACGGGGAGGCGTGGGAAGACCGGGGTGGAGTTCACTTTCATGCTGTTGGAGCCTGCGCTGGAGGTGTTGCGGAAGTATGGCGGCAAGTTGCCGTTGCTGAGCAACGTGAAGTATAACGAGTATTTGAAGGTGGTGGCTCAGGCGGCTGGCATCGACAAGCCGATAACGACTCACTGGGCACGACACACGGGCGCGACGCTGCTGCTGAACGCAGGGGTGGACATGGAGACGGTGGCGAAGATACTGGGGCACACTTCCACGAAGATAACGAGAAGCGTCTACGCCAAGCTGCTGGACGACACGGTGGCGAGGGAGATGGAGAAGATGGGTGGCCCTTCCCCTTGCCCCTCCCCCACATAGGGGAGGGGATAATTAGGTGAAGCGCACCTTTGGGGAGGGATGGCAGGCTCATGACACTATGTCGGGGTGCTTGCCGATCTTGCGGTTGAGGCGTGTGTTGTTGGAGACTGCCCCGACAAGCGTGTCACCATTGATGACGAAACGGACGGTGGTCTTGCCGCTTGCGGCTGGCGCCTGTGGGCGTGGCATGGAGGTGCCTGCCATGACGCTTGCTGGCATGGTGATGGTTGGGGTGAGCTGGCCGCTTGCCATCGCGAAGAGCCTTGCCTGTTGGGTCTTGGTCAGGATCATCTCGCCGCTGTTCACCCTCACGGGCACCTTGTCGCCCGTGGTGGAGTTGCCGCCCACGATGCCGCCAGTGGCAAAGCCTTTCACCGTTGCGATGATGCTTGCCAGTTCTGACGCTCCCGTCAGGCCAAAGGCGAGCCACGACACCCAGTCCTTGGTGCTCGCCATGGCTTGCGCGTAGGAGAGCACGATTTGTCCTATGGCACCCAGTATCATGCCGGTCTTGGCGACCCCTGAGTTGGCGCCCAACTGTTGCATCGCGCTGCCAGCCGCCTGGCAAGCCGCCGCGGTAGCCGCCAACCCCTTGGCGGTGCCTCCCGACATGCTCTTGATGCCTCTCAAGGCTCCCTCCACGCTCTCGAAGTTGGAGAGGTCGATGTTGCCAAGGCTTCTTAAAGTGTCGAGGTTCTTGTTGTCCACTTCCAGTTTCAGCGGCTTGAGGTTCTTGCCAAGTGCCTCTATCTCCTTGTTTACCTCCGCTATCTGCCTCTCCGCCTCGTCCTTGCCGATGATGCCTATCTCGAAGTCTTCCTGTATGCGGCTCGCCTTGCCTTGGGCGTTCTGATAGCTCTGCCGCTTGTCGGCGAGACTGCCACGCTGTATGTAGGTCGGTTCCACGTCGGCCTTGATGCTCACCTCGCCTTTCGTGGCTGCGTCTATTTGCGCCTGTATCTCATCCACCTTGGCCGATGCCGTCACCCTCGCCTCTATGGTCGTGGCGTTGTCCAGTTCCTTTTGCGCCGCCGCCAGCTTGTCTTGTAACCGCTCCACGTAGGTTTTCACCTCCTTTGCGTCAGGCTCTTCCAGCCCGATGCTCACCTTCAACGCCTTGCTCTTGCGCTCCAAGTCCTCGTATTGCGCCTGCAAGCCTTGCGCCGTGGTCTCGTTGTTGGTGGCGTATATCTTCTTGTGCAGCTCCTGCATCTTCTGGTCGTACCAGTCGAGAGATTTTTCCAAGGCGGGTTTCTCTGCCTTGGCGCCCGATTCGCTCGCCCCCGTCTTGCCACTTCCCGCCGCGCCTCTCCCCGTGCTGGGCACGGTGCTTGGGGCGGTAGATCTGTATCCCGGGTATTTCTTGAACGTGATGCCCGCGTTTTGCTTAGTCAAGCCCATCATTTGCTTCTTGACCGATTGCTCTTGGCGGTAGAGAGCCGTCACCTTCGCGTTAGCCTTCTCCAAGTCGCTCGTGCCTTTTATTTCCTCGGTGGCGTACCTTGGGAGCACCTTGCCGTCCCCGGCATCGACCTGTCCCACGGCCTTCAGTCGCGTGGCGCGCCTCTTGCTGTACTTGCGCGCCCTGCCGTTCTCATCGTAGGAAATATCATGCCGCTGTTGCTGCAAGGTCGCCGCCTTGTTGGCCAATTCCCTGATGCGCACCTCGTTTATCATCTGGTCGCAATACGCCTTGGAGTTTCCCACGAGTGCCGTGTACCACTGCGCCACGGAGGAATAATATCCCAGGGCCTCGCCGTAGGTGTTGTTCATCTCGGCGACAAGGGTTTTCTCTTCCGCCTTGCTGCCTTTGAAAGCCTTAAGCCTTGCTATGTTCACGGCTATTGCCGCCGAGATTTCGGCTCGTTGCCTCATCTCCTGTTGTCGAGCGGTTTGCGCTTCCTCTTCCGCGGCTGTCAGCTGTTTCGTGCTGTTCCCCGCGTCTGTGAGATGGTTCACCAACGCCTCGACACCCACTCCCAACGCCACTATCGCGGCACCGACGACCGTGCTTATCATCAATCCCCTTATCGCCATCTTCAAGGTGGTAGCCCCGACGGTGGCTCCCGTGAAGGCCGCCTGCGCCACTCTCGCCGTCGCAGACAGCCCGACCATGGCCGTCTTTGCGCTGGCGCAAACCGCGCCATAAACCTTTGTGGCGATATTCAGGCTGCCCATAACTGCCACCGCCCCTTGGAGGCTCTTGCCAAGGGTAACGACAGAGCTTGCGATTGTCAACGTCTGCGCGGCAAGTGTCACATAGGGGAGCCCCTTTGATACTATTTCCCCGATTTGCACTTTGATTCCCGCGAAACGCATTTCCGCCTGCTTCAGTCTGCCGGCGTCGGTCTTGGCGAGTTGGGCGTTCAAGTGCCCCACGTTGTCCGTGATGATTTGCGCGAGCATGGCGGCACGCTGCTGTTCCGTGCCATATTCCATCACCTTTTTCTGTGCGTCGGTGAATGTTATGCCCACGCGCTTCAACGCTGAAGTCTGGCCAGTCATGGCCTTGCCCATCAGGTTGGCCACGCTCCGTGCGTCCTCTTGGGTGGCATTCAGACCACGCTGTTGCGCCAGCAAGTCGTTCATGGCGGGGATAAGCTGCTCAAGCGTGCCTTTCTCCTTCAGGAAGGTCGCTATCTGCTGTGCTCCCGTCTTCTGTATCGTCCCACCGACAACGCCGAGTTTCGACTGTGCCCCGATGACCTCGTTCACCTTCTTGACATCCTCATCTGAGGCATTCATGCGCTGGCGCATTACGGTAGTAAGCTGGGTGTTTGCCTGCTGCACGGCGTTGTAGGTCGCCGTCAGTCCCGCCATCGTGTCGCGCAGCCCGGTTATGGAGCTTGACACGTTTTGCAAGGCCATGACAGCTTGGTTTATCCAACTTGTCACGGAACTGTTGCGTGGAAGTCTTTGCCGCCATGAGGTTGCGCTGTAGTTCCTTGACGTTTTCCGAGGCTTGCACTACGACCTGCTTGCCGTCTATGTTCAGCTTAATGTTAAATTTTATTTCTTTTGCCATATTACCTGTTCTCTTAATGAATTTTTGCCTATTTTTGCCGTTAGAATCCAATAAGCAACGTTAATAACCATGAAAATAGAAAACATGTCGCCCAGAAGGAAAGCCAGAGAAAGAAGACTTTGGCGTAACATAATCCTCATATCTCTTATTCCGGTAATCCTGTCCATCGTGTTCACATGGTATGGCGTATTCCTTGTCAGCATAGCGTTCACTTTCTTTGCTTACATGGTTTATGAATATCTCGCCCCTCCAGCCGACTACGGGCCTACCCCTTGGTGGTATTTCGGACTTTAATCCAACCCCATTTTCTTCGCCCTTCTCCACGTTGCGGCCTCGATTTCGCCTTGCAGGTCAGTCTCGACGAAGCTGACGGACATGGCCTCGGCCCGGTCGATGATGTCGAATCGTGGCATCCTGCCACGGTAAGCTCCTCGGCGTCTCTTGTGGCCTGAGTCCTTCCCGTCCCAGTTGGTGCGTCCGCGAACCGCGGTGCCTTCTGTCGCCCACATGAGCACTGGTTTGGTGGCACCAGCGGAATTGGTGTATTGCGCCCCACGCCGTCCCCTCGCCCGGGCATCGACCATGAAGCCGCCTCCCTGCCGATAGACAAAGACCTTGGCGGACGCTCCGACCTCTGCTCCATGCCTGAGGACGCTGGCAATATGCGGCGGTGAAAGGAGCTTACCGCAAGGTGGGCAATGAGGTGCTGGCCATAGCCAGGCAAAAGCTAATGCAGAGCGGCATTGCCAACGCCTCAAGGCTGAAAAAGGACATAAGACTGAGGGTGTATCCTCGTGGCACAGGCTTCATGATAACGGTGAAGCCTCACGGGAGGCAAGGCTTCCACACCAACAGGTTCGGGTTGCAGAAACCCGTGATGTGGGCCGAGGAGGGCACCAAGGTGAGATACGTGAGAAAGGGCGGTGGGCAAGTGGCCCAACTGGGCGACGGCAAATGGCGCACGCTTGGCAAGCGCAGGGGTCAAATGCCGGCGTACCACTTCCTCGATGGCGTGGAAGAGGCAGGCGCGCCGATAATAGAGCGCGACATAGGCGCGCGACTTGAGGAAGCCGTGCTGAAAAGGGCGCAGAAGATGGGGTACTGAGCAGCCTTTTTAAAAGAAAGGCCAAAAGGACGGCCCGTCCATGTTTTCCACAGCCAAGCAGATATTAATCGGCAAGATGACGCAAGCGGCTAAAAAGGCGTAGGCCGCCACGGTCCATGCCGATGACAACAAGTCGATGAAAAGTATGAGCATATCAAAGAAGAGCGCAACGCCCAGCGCGCACCACGTTACCTTTAATATTTCCCTGTTTTTCTCCTTTCTCCTCTCCCTTGCTTCGGCTTTCTTTCCCATTGTGCTTTTCCTTTTTGGTTTCCTTCCGCAAAAATAATCATTAGGCGCGATATACTCGTAATGAAATTGAGAAAAAATGGCTAAGGATATTAAATTTAACATTAAGCTGAATATCGACGGCAAGAACGTTGTCGTGCAAGCCTCGGAGAACGTGAAGGAGCTCCGGCGCAACCTGATGGCCGCCAAGACAAGCGGCCAACGCTTGAGCGCGGCTTTGGTAAAAATCAATCAGACCACGCAAGCCTACACAAATATCAGCGGAGCGTTGAGCACGCTGGGCGGGATCATGAATGGCTACATAGCCAAGGCCAACTCTGCGGCGGAGGCGCAGACGAAGTTGACCACCGTCATGCGGCAACGTATGGGCGCGACCAACGCCGACACGGATGCCATCAACAAGGCCGTGGCGGCGCAAACGCAGTTGGGCATAGTGAGCGGCACGGTGCAGAAGAGCGGCTTGCAGTAGCTCGCCACGTTTGCCAGCCAACGGCAGACGCTTGAGACACTGTTGCCGGCGATGAACAATCTCTTGGCACAGCAAAGGGGATTGAAAGCCACGAGCGAGGATGCCGTCGGCGTGGCCAACCTCATGGGCAAGGCCCTTCAGGGCAACGTGACCGCGCTCACGAGGGTAGGCATCACGCTCACCGACCACCAAAAGCAACTCATCAAGACGGGCGACGAATACACCAGGGCAACGACGCTGGCACAAGCCATCACGGACAACGTGGGCAACATGAACGCCGAACTCGCCAAGACCGACGCGGGCAAGGTGAAACAGGCGCAAATGGCCTTTGCCAGCCTGCAAGTGGCCATCGGCAATGCCCTTGCCCCGTATCAGGAGCTCATCGCCCTGTTTGGGCAGGTGGGGTTCGCCGTCAGCGGCGTGGGACAATTGCTGTCGGCCATGCGTGGGTTGTCGGCGGCCATCGGCCTGACAAACGCCGTATCTTCCCTGTGGCACGCGCGCACGGTGATGAGCACGGCGGTGACAAACCTCTTCACGGCGGCATTGAACGGTGCCAGCGTGGGAGCCACGACGCTGAAATTCGCCCTGCGTGGCTTGATGTCGGCAACGGTGGTCGGGGCGGCGATAACGCTGCTTGGCATCGGCTTGGAGAAGCTCATAGCGCATTTCACGGAAGCCAAGCCAGCCGCCAAGGGCATGGGCACGGCAGTGAAGAGCATGGGCAAGAAATTGCAGGAACAGCGCGACCAGGCGTTGGCACCCACGCTGACGAAATACCAGGAGCTGCAAAACAAGTGGAAGTCGCTGAAGAGCGCGCACGAGAAAAACGAGTTTATCAAGGCCAACAAGACGGCCTTCGAGCAGCTTGGCGTGAGCATCAACGGCGTGGGACAGGCCGAGGACTTTTTCGTGAGGAACACCAAAGCCGTGCAAGCCGCCATGTACGCGAGGGCGGAGGCTGCAGCCGCGGCCTCGATGGCAGAGGAAGAGATGCACAAGGCTTTGGAGGCTGAGACCAAGGTGAGCCACGACCGCTTGATGGACAAGGACAGCTACAAGAAGCGGAACCGCACGGGCAAGACGGGGCAGGACGCGGCTCTCGCATCGCTGGTGGACAGTGGGGCGATTAAGGTGACGAGCAACCGCACGAGAAAGGACGTGGCCGCGCTGAACAAGCATCGACGCAACGCCAACAGCCTCCTCGACCGAAGCCGCAGGGCGACCATCAGGGGCAACCAAGGGCTGAGCCGATACCAAGGCGGCAGGGGCGTGAGCGCGGGAAGCTCGACCCGCACAGGGCGCACGACTGGCTCAAGCGGCACGGGGCGCGCGACGGCAAGCCAAGACAAGAAAGCCGCGCTCGGCTCGCTCGACTGGTACGACCAGAAGATGCAGGAGCTGCGCAAGAAGATATACGCCACCAACAACGAGACCACGGCGCAAGGCTTGCAAGCGCAATATGAGGATTTGGAGCGCAAGAGCAAGGCGTTGAAGGTGAGCATCGGGCTGGAAGAGCCTGACGCAAAGGAGGTGAAAACCTACGTGGAGCGGTTACAAGACAAGCTGGCGGCGGCGCAAAAGGAACTGGACAACGCCACGACCATAGAGGCGAGGGTGACGGCATCGGCCAAGGTGGATGAGATACAGGCGCAAATAGACGCAGCCACGAAAGGCGAGGTGAGCATCAAGGCCGACGTGGAACCGACCTACATACAGCGTGGCAGTCTCGCCGACAAGCGGCAGAGCTATCAGAACGCCCAAGGCAAGGCGAGCCGCATACAGGAAGACTTCGAGATAGGCATCATCGGCAAGGACGAGGCGGAGAGGCAGATAGCCGAGGTGAACAAGGAGATAGAGGCACTCGGCAAGAACCTCAAGCCGCTGAAACTGGAAGTGGACGACAAGAGCCTCGACACTTTAAGAAGCCTTGGCAATATTGACCTCTCCAGCTTCGAGAGCGTGGAGGGAGCCTTGAGAGGCATCAAGGGCTTGTCGGGCGGCACAGCCAAGGGGTTGGCGGCTACCGCGGCGGCTTGCAGCGCTATGCAGCAGCTTTTCTTATTAGCTCGCTTATGATAAATAGACAGTTTTGTCCATTTGGGGCTATACAATCAAGTCGTAATATTGCAAATCTCACTTAATGGCTTCATTACAAAGTCCCTATCATGCATGAATGGGTGCGGAATCTTGAGGTCAGGTTCATCGACATGAAGTTCATCGTAAAGAAGGATATCTATATCTATTACCCTGTCATGATATATTCCATTAATGCTTTTGCCTATCCTTCCGATTTTTTTTTCTATGTCTTGTGTCATCATAAGTACACTTCTTGGGGAAAGGTCCGTCTCACAGCATACACATGCATTGATGAACTTGTTGGGAGAATAAAATCCCCATGGCTCAGTTTCGTAAAGATTAGATTTTCTAATGACATGACCGACCTTTTGATCGATCATGCCAATAGCTGTTTTTATAAGACGTTTCCTATTGCCTATATTTGAACCGAGGCTAAGATAAACGGTGTGCATCAAGATAAAGAGATGTTTAATCTACAATCAAGAGACTGTCGCCAAAACAACCAAACTTATAGCCGTGTTCAACAGCGAGCCTATAACATTCCATCACGTTCTCATAACCGCCAAAAGCTGCAGTAGACATAACAAGAGTTGACTCAGGATGATAGAAATTGGCAATCATTGAGTCTGCAAGCTGATAATCGTAAGGTGGAAAGATGAACTTTGAAGTCCATCCATCATATTCTTTCAAGTAACCATCTGTGCCCGTAGCAGTCTCGGTTGCTTTAGCCACGCTACAGCCAACTGCGCAGATGTGATGTCCTGCGTCTTTTGTTTCATTAACAATGTCGCAACACTCTTTGTTAACTACCATTGCCTCGGAGTCCATCTTATGCTTCGAAAGGTCTTCAACCTCTATTTGCGAGAAATTGCTCAAACTGCAATGCAGAGTTAAAAACGCAGTGTTTATTCCCTTAATTTCCATGCGTTTCATCAGTTCTCTACTGAAATGGAGACCAGTTGCAGGTGCCGTGACCGCACCAATATTCTTAGCGTATATGGTCTGGAAATTTTCCATGTCTTCTTTCGTAGCATGTGAATGGACATGCATATTCTCCATACCAGGTTCGGCTGGACGATTATTCAGCACATAAGTTGGCAATGGACACTCACCCAATGCATAGAGGTCATGCACAAATTGGTCGTGAGGGCAATCGTATAAGAAGCGCAAAGATCGACCACGGCTCGTGGTATTGTCGTAAACCTCAGCCACCATAACGCCAGCATCGTCAAAGAAGAGCTTGTTTCCAATCCTTATTTTTCTGGCTGGTTCCACAAGAACATCCCAAAGATGAGTTTCTTCGTTGAGTTCACGAAGAACGAAAACTTCTATCTTCGCGTCAGTCTTCTCTTTTGTGCCGTACAAACGAGCTGGAAACACTTTCGTGTCGTTTAATACGAACGTATCGCCCTCGCCGAAATAGTCAAGAACATTGCGAAAGTCAAGATATTGGCCTTCTATAGGATTACCTTCACCATCCTTCTTGAAGAGTTCAATCTCTCCGCTTTTGCGATGAAGCACCATGAGACGTGACTCATCACGGCGGTAAACTCGGAATGACTCTTTCTCCCCTTTATCGTTTACGAACTCACGCTCAATGCTGTGAGGATATAAAGCCACAAGTTCCTGTGGCAAATTGAAATTAAATTGAGATAATTTCATAGTTTATCTTTTAGCCACTCGTTGAAGTGATCGAAATTTATGCAATCGTTTACAGTAATGTTACCTACTCTGGTTCTTCTAAGTTCAGTGAGATAGGCCCCACTGTTGAGGGCTCTGCCTATGTCCCTTGCAAGAGCACGTATATATGTGCCCTTGCCGCACACGACCCTGATAGATATACGGGCTTTGTCTTTGTCAAAGTCAGTCAACTCAATCTCATCGATATGTATATGCTTTGGTTTGAGTTTAACATCCTCGCCTTGCCTACGCAATTTGTATGCCCTTGCGCCATCAATTTTTACCGCACTATATGTTGGTGGTACTTGATCAATGTCTCCAATGAAGGATTTTAGAGTTTCCAATACAAGTTCCTTGGTAATATGCTCATGGGGATAAGTCTTGTTTACCTTATGTTCCATGTCGTAGCTATCGGTTGTGGCTCCAAGTTGTAAGGTCGCTGTGTATTCTTTTGTGTGGCTTTGCAACTCTTCTATTTGCTTAGTGCATCGTCCAGTGCATAGAATAAGCACTCCCGTTGCTAACGGATCAAGAGTCCCCGCATGTCCGACCTTCACTTTTTGCCCAACCGCCTGCGACAATAAATATCTGCAATGAGCCAATGCGCCGAAGCTACTCATGCGATAGGGCTTGTCTATGGCGATTATTTCTCCTTTAATAAAATCCATCGGAGAAAATTTAATCAAACATCACCATGCTATGGCCCGTAAGCATCCAAAACAGGATAAACGCACCTATAACAATACGATACCAACCAAAAGACTTGAAACCATACTTTGAAAGGAAGCCCACAAACCACTTCATGGCAAGCAATGCCACAAAGAAAGCAATGATACAACCTATAAGGAGCATGACAAGATTCTCTGATGTTGCCCAACTGGTGCCTACCGCATCGCTGCCAACGAAGAGTTCAAGTACATCAAGGCCAGTAGCGGCAGCCATAGTCGGGACGGCGAGGAAAAAAGAGAATTCGGCCGCGCGTCGGCGAGTGAGTTTTTGGCTCATGCCACCTACTATTGTAGCCATTGAACGGCTTGTTCCAGGAATCATTGACAAGCATTGTATAAGACCTATCCAAAAGGCCCTTTTCTCGGTCACCTTGTTTTGCTCTGTACCTTTATTGAAAATGTTGTCGCAGAACAACATGAACACTCCACCGATGATAAGCATTATTGGCACAATCCAAATGGCGTTTGAAGGCGTGAGCATGAAATCTATCATGCCAGACTTCTTTACTACCAAACCGACAACGCCAGTTGGAATGAACGCAACAAGCAACAACCAATAGAAGCGCCACTTGTGAATGAACTTCTGCCAACCGTTGCTACCAGCAGGCGCTGGCGTATGGTCAAGACGGAAGAATTTGTTCCAATAAAGTACCACCACCGAGAGTATGGCTCCAAACTGTATGATGATGGTAAATGTCCTGACGAAGTCCGAGTTCTGAACACCCAACAGGTTCTCAGCTATGAGCATATGACCAGTGGACGAAACTGGCAAAAACTCAGTGAGTCCTTCAACAATTGATATTATAATTGTCTGTAAAAGAGTCATTAGTGCTTTGGTTTACGAATGATGGCATATATCAAAGATATGAAGCCTATGAAACAAATGACAGGTGCTATCTTTATGCGACGCACGCTGAATATGTCGGGATCATAAGCTTGCTCATTAGAGCCAGAGCCACTCATGAGAACGAATCCGATTATTACTATGGCAAAGCCAACAGCCATAAGCAAGAAATTTGTGCGGTCAAAGGCGTAGTTACGTCCACCACTCTGATGCACGTTTGAAGAAACGGGTATTTGCTTAGAATTATTATTGTCTGACATACGACAAAAAGAATAAAGTTATTTTAAATCTTATATAAATCACCAGCCTTCATGCGCAAGAATCTATTGACAGATATGTTTGCGCAAATTACCGTTATTATAATACCACATAGCAGCACAGACGCACCAGTAATCGCCATCTCGCGCCAAGTAACGATAGTTAGAATTTCAGGCTCATAGCAATACAGCGCGTACATACCTAAACCTAAGATGATACATGCCAAAACTGCAGCCACGATGCCTATCAATACCGCATTCAAGACAAACGGTCTACGAATAAATCCCCATGAAGCCCCTACAAGTTTCATTGTGTGGATAGAAAAACGCCGCGCATATATTCCAAGGCGTACAGTGTTGTTTATAAGTGAGAATGATACAAAAGTCAGGAGAAGTGCAAGAACAATCATGGCCATGCCTATCTTTGCCAAGTTGCGATTCACTGCATCTACCAAATCTTTTTGATAGGTTATGTCTGAGACCTTCGGGTATTTCATCAACTCCCTCGAAATCCATGTCAGTGAATCATTATTAGCATAATCACTTTTTAGGGTCAATTCTATGGACGACGAGAAAGGATTCACACCATCTGTAAAAGTAGAGGGGTCTGTTCCCATCTGCTTGGCCGCATCGCGAAGAGCCGACTTTTTGCTTATAAAATGAATGGTTTTGATATATGGTCTTGACGCAAGACTGCGTGTTATGGTCTGCGCCTCATTGTCAGCCATGTCTTGGTCAAGCATCATGGTCACGGTGAGATTTTCCTTAACATAGGACGAGAGATTTCGTCCCGTCAATGTGGAAAACACCACCAATCCCAAAAGAATAAGCACCAATGCGGTACTGATGCAAAGTGTTACCATTTGCAAGCGGCCCGACCTTCTGGCGCTCTTAACATGTTTTTTCTTCATTTTAGAATTACCACTATCTATGCAATTTTATTGCAAAGTTACTAAATGAATATCCAATACACGAATGTTTAACTGGCATTAACACGTTTGGCTTACTGTTATATATTATTTGCCATTGACCTCTCTCTCGCTTATGAATCCGTGTCTGTAAGCGTAGAGCAGTTCTTGAAGGTCATCGATTTGCGCGTTAAGTTCCTTGCCTTTGTCGGTGTCAGCTACAAGCATACGGCGAGATGACATCTCTACGATTTGTGTAGTCGATTTAATGTCCGTGCCTCTTAATATAGCGTCTTCGGTACTCGTAAACGGTTCGTGTTGAACGAGCTGGAACCCTCTGCTGTGATATACGAGCGTATAGCCAGCAATGCCAGTTTCATGATGATAGGCTTGCGAGAATCCACCGTCTATGACCATCAGCTTCCCATTTGCCTTAATGGGACTCTCTCCCTTAACAGCCTTGACAGGTACATGGCCATTGATTATGTGGCGGTTAGGGTCAGTCACTCCAAATGCCTTGAGGATGTTGTCGCACACTTCCTCCTTGTTACGCAGAATGAAATAGTAGCCTTTTTTCTCCTCATGGGTCTCCTTCTCCTTGATGAAATACCTTTCGAAAGTAGCCATTTTCGACTTATCGAACAGAGGGCTGTCAGGACCACACCACAGGTACATGAAGTAGTCTATGGCATAATCAAGCATCTCCTGTGTTGTGTCGTTTTGAAAAGCGCATCTGATGAGCATGCCTACATCAGTCATAAGTTGTTGTCCGCTCACGATGTGTCCAGGATAGATTTCGACATCTTTCATGGAGCCATCCTCGCAAAGAGGAATCGACGCATGGAAGAGAAGGTTGTTGTTCCAAATGGAGTACATACAGCCGTGTGACAGCATCAGCTTGATGTGCTTGTGAAGCTTCTCACTGACCTCGAAACTATGGTGTAGCTTTTCCACGAGGATTGTTTCCTCTTTGGTAAGCATGTTTGGATTCTTCGGATCAACAGTAGGAAAGTTGCAACTGCTCAACTTGTATTCCTTGCCATCGATGTCGATGGTTCCCTTTTCATAATCAATGCGTTCGAGCATAGCTCGATCCTTCATCTTCCATTCTGGATGTCTATTATAGAGCTGCCCTTCGAGCTTGAATTGAAGTATGGCAATGGCTTTGTGTTCTTTTGCGATTAACTGCCTGGTCTTCTCGTCAATCGCTCCAGAACCTGCATCTGTTTTTGGCAGGAATTCCGTGCATGGGTCATCACCATAGGCTTCCATCGCGAACGTGGCCAAAGGCACAAGGTTTATGCCGTAACCGTCTTCAAGGGTCACAAGGTTGGCATATCTCAAGGACAAACGTATGACGGAGCACATACAAGCATCGTTGCCTGCCGTAGCGCCCATCCATATTATGTCATGGTTGCCCCACGTGATGTCCCAAGAATGATAAGTCTCAAGCAAATCCATTATACGGTGCGCTCCTGGGCCACGGTCGTAAACGTCGCCAAGAATATGCAACTGGTCTATGGCAAGACGCTGTATGACATTGGATATTGCCACGATGAAATCATCGGCGCGTCCCGTCGAGATAATCGTGTCAACAATCACATTTACATAATCGGCCTTGTTTTTGTCTTCTGGCCGCTCGTGAAGCAGTTCCTGAATGATGTAGGAGAAGTCCTTAGGTAACGACTTACGTACTTTAGAGCGAGTGTATTTACTCGAAACGTCTCTGCACACTGCCACGAGATGATGAAGGGTGATGTGATACCAGTCGTTGATGTCTGGCTCAGAAGCTTTTACCAATTCCAGTTTCTGTTCTGGATAGTAAATGAGCGTGCACAATTCACGCTTCTCCACTTCGCGCAGCGTATTGCCAAACAAATCGTTAACCTTACGCTTGATATTTCCGGACGCGTTTTTGAGAATGTGCTGGAAGGCCTCGTATTCTCCATGTATGTCAGCGACGAAATGTTCAGTGGCCTTCGGTAGGTTGAGAATGGCCTGAAGGTTGATAATCTCAGTGCTTGCGGCTGCTATTGTAGGAAAAGTGTTTGAAAGCAACCGAATATATCTCATGTCCTTGATTATGTCGTATTTGTTTTTGCTCATAGTTATAAAATAGTTTAAGTGACGGAATAAGATTTTATGTCTATCTCTAATAGTTGTATAAGCCGAATTTTGTTACTGTTTTTATCAATTTCCTTGTTTTCTTGCCTTTCTTGGGTTGGAATATCCAGAAACCGTCTGGTAATCCAAAGAAAGAGGACATCGCTGAGGTCACATAGGCGGCAAAGTCTTCAATGTTGAGCCTTTTGGCCATGTCTTTGACCATGTCCTCATCGACATCAAGAAATCTCATCAGTGAATATAAATCCACGAAATGCGACAAAGGCAATAAGTGATAATTTAGTTCATAATGAAAGTTGAGTAGTGCCAGGCACATTTGGCGCTCTGCCTTGTCATTATTCTCGAACACTTCCTTGACCTTGTTTCTTAAAAGAATGTTTTTGGACAATAATGAATCTGTTTTTAGTTTTCCCTCCAGATATTTTGACTTGGGCTTAAATCGATTGACCCCAGTCATGTCTAATGTAGGGTAACTAATCTCAAGGGCATCAAATGCTTGCAACACATTGTCCATGATATGCTCTTGATCAGAATAAATAAGCAGTCTTCTCCAATCTTCGGTTGAGAGTTGGTTGAACTTGCTTTCGAGTTCATCTGTCGAATTATCCTCAAAAGCAGGGTTTAGACTTAGTGCGTGAGGGTCTGTGCCAATTTGCAGTAAGAAGCCCAAAAGTTTTTGAATTTCAGGTTTCAAGCAAAGCTGACAGTTTGAGTCTATGACTTTTCGGTAAAGGTCATCAAATTGTTTTGCGGCCTCATCGAACGAAATCTGACTTGTCAGTACAGGATTCTTAACTGTGGCAACCCTTTTGTTCCATCCAAGATTTACGAAGTTGTCGTATTCCAGTTTTCCGCAGACGTGAATGGCTGCGGCCTGCTCCACTAATCGCTTCTGTCTTCTTGATAATATTGTATGCTTACGCTTTGCCGTTTCCCATGGTTGCAATCCGCCCAGTGGAGTGACTATATATGGCACCCCATGCGCATAGGCTTTTGAAGCCATAATGCAAGACACATGACTCCAACTTCCAAAGAAGTGTATGAGATCAAATTCATTGAGTTGCAGTGTCTGGCGATGCTCTCCGCTGACAAAGAGCTGCACGTCAATATCTTCAGGATAGCAATTGGCTAACCTGCTGACAAGGTCATGATTTATGGCTACCGCATCAATGTGGTGGGGCACAAAAAGAAGAACCTTTAACATGGCAACTTATTATAGTGCAACCTATTGTTTATGTGTGGTAAAGTCGAGCTTGTTTGATAATTTATGGCGAATCAAGTAGCTGAGGTTTTTCCAGACTATTGAAAGTTGAAATGGATATATCAACAGCCAAGGAATATGCTCGCTAAATGCAGACATTGCCTTTTTTCCGAATACCGTGTGAAGTATAAACCCAACTATAAAAGCTACGGCAGAAGCGATAAGCAGAATAATATTTGACGTAATCCCGCCCCACGCCATGCCTGCTATGGTCAAGAGAAATGGTATGTGAAGCGCGAATTGATCAAGATTAAACCAAAAACGATGGCTCAGACTCCGTGAAAGCCATTTGCGTGTTTCCGCGTAAACGTTGTGGCGGGTTATCCATGTCAAATGTGATGGGGCATCCTCAATGGTCCATGCCTCGCTTCTTGTCTCCAAGGCTATGCGACCATCTGTGGAATACTTATTTACGAGAAAATCGTATTCTCCATGGATTAGGTTCAGATTGCCCCTGAAGCCATCTTGCTCCATAAACTCCGACTTGCGTATCATGACGTTGGGTGCAATGGAAGCGTAAGCATTACCATGGGCTGCTTCTCGCATGAGATAGTAAGCTGAATTAAGACGCTCAAATCGCTTAAACGATGATGCCTCGTCATCATACGCTCCATAGCCAACGACAAGGCTATTATCGTCAGTACAGTTTTCCGCCATTGTCCGCAACCACGTGTCGCTGGCTGGTTTAATCGTTGGTTCGGTCAGCAATATCCATTCTGTTTTCGCGGCTTTGACACCCAACGTCATCGCGAGCTTCTTTCGGCTCACATAACGTGATGATTGTGGTATATACGTAACATAAATACTGCAGTTGGATGGAGTCTCGTCAAGTGAGTGCTGAAAACGCTTCAGCACTTCTTCTGTTTCGCCCTCACCTTCCTCAATAATTACGATAATCTGAAAGCCAGGTTCGTATTTTTGAGCCATCAAACTTAGCAGGTTCCTCTCCAAAGCCTCTGGCTCATCGTGTGGGGTAAGGATGATTGAAAGCTGAGGAAGCGAACTGTTGCTCGCTTTCTCTTGCCTCTCCCATTTACTTCTCTTGAACCTGAAATACGGGCTGATGAACGAGGAAACAATTGCCAATAAAAGCAATATGGAACCGCTGATGATGGTGAAGTTATCTATGTTTGTAATCGCTGTCATTTCTTTTGAAAGCCTTGTTAAAGCTTGTCCTCTTACTTAAAGTCTTCGCTTATATAACCCACCGGCAGTTTACGGCAATTATATTGACTTGCCATCACTTCTCCGTAGGCACCGGCTGATCGCATGGCTATCAAGTCGCCACGTTTGCATT
>DAINOS010000036.1:0-10444 GCA_036743855.1 Prevotella sp.
TTGAATCGCGATGGCTTTACGCTTGAATCGCGACGCGATTCAAGCGTAAAGCCGATGGCATGTTTAGCAGAATGGTATTTGATGCATGACGAGGCAAGAAAAATGACGTGCAGACTTTTTGCGTTGTCTTTAATTTGCATTATCTTTGCCTTCGATTTCAACAAAGACATTTATTATCATGCGCAAAGTAATAGGTATTGGTGAGACTGTTCTCGACATCATTTTCAAGAAAGAGCAACCCATAGGGGCATATCCAGGCGGCTCGGCGTTCAATGCCATCATATCGTTGGCAAGGACTGGCGTGTCCACGGCTTTCATCGGCGAGGCTGGCCACGACCGCGTGGGGCAGAACATCATCAAGTTTCTGAAGGACAACGGTGTCGACTCGTCCAACGTGACGGCTTTCCCCGGGTCAAAGTCGCCAGTGTCGTTGGCGTTTCTCGACGACAACAACGACGCTGAGTACATCTTCTATAAAGACCATCCCCACGACCAGCTCGACTTCATCTATCCCGACATCCAGCCCGATGACATCGTGCTTTTCGGCTCCTTCTTCGCCGTGAACCCCGTGGTAAGGCCTCAAATCGTGGGCTTGCTCGATTATGCCCGTGCACATGGGGCCATAATCTATTACGATGTGAATTACCGCATGTCGCACAAGGACGACGTGATGAAGATCACGCCCAACTATCTTGAGAATCTCGAATATGCCGACATCGTGCGCGGCTCTCGCGAGGACTTCGAGGTGCTCTACAAGCTCGACAACCCCGACAAGGTTTATCAGGCCGAGATAAGTTTCTATTGCAAGAAGTTCATCTACACCGCCGGAGCCAACCCCGTGAGGCTTTATGCCGACAACGGCTTGCGCAAGTCATACGACGTGGCGCCCATGGAGACGGTGAGCACGGTTGGCGCGGGCGACAACTTCAACGCTGGTTTCATCTATGGAATGCTGAAAAACAACATCACGCGCGCCGACATCGAGAATGGTCTTACCGAGCAGCAATGGGACGATTGCGTGGCTTCTGGCCAACGCTTCTCCGCCGAGGCTTGCAAGACCATCTTCAACTACATCCCCACCGACTCGACACTTTGTAAGTAAGGCATTGTTTCAACATCAGCAGGGGCGGGCCCTGTGCCCGTCCGCAACCACATTTACGCGGCAAAGTCAAATAGGGCATTTGCCATTCGGGTTGCGGACGGGCACAGGGCCCGCCCCTGCTGTGTTATACGGAATCGTCGTTATTTCTTACCCACGAGATATGCGCTCAGCAACACGAGGACAAGTGCCACGGGTATGTCCCATGTCAGGTGGTCTTGGCCGAGGCAGATGGCGGCTATGGCGGTGACGATGGGCTGGAGGTTGGTATACACGCTCACCGTGGTGGCCTTGAGGTATCGCGAGGCGAACGGGATGGCGAAGAATCCCACAACCGTGGCGAGAATCACGATGTATGCCATCTCAAGCACGCCGCTCCACTGCCATGCCGAGCTGTAGAGCGTGGAGTGGGTGAGGTCGCTCCATGAGAACGGCAGTATGGCGATGGAGGAGACGAGGAATATCCACTTCATCTGTGTCACGGCAGAGTATCTCGCCGATACCTTGCGCGTGATGATGAGGTAGATGGCCCATGTCAGCAGACTGAGCAGCGCGAACCCTATGCCGAGCACGTTGTTCTTGCCCGTGCCGCCTTGCCAGTTCATCACGACCATCAGCATGGCGCCAACGATGCCTATCGCTATTCCGGCAAAGCCTTTCCATGAGCACCGCTCGCCAATGAACAGCATGGCGCAAACCATGGTCATGACCGGTGTAAGCGTGGCTATGAGCGACACGTAGGTCGGCGTGCTGTAGTCTATTGCCCATGCCGTGAACGTCTGCGACACGAGAAAACCTATCAAGCCGCCAACCATTATGACGAAGAGGTCTCTTGCCACAACTTTCTCCTTGGGCAGGAAGAGCGATATGCCCCAGAATATTATCGCCGCGCCAATGCAGCGTGTAGCCATCCAAGCCATGGGCGACACCCAGTTGTCAAGCAAGAGCTTGGTAACGGGCACGCCCAATCCGAAGATGAGGTTGGCTATCAATAAGGCACTGTGTGCCGCTATCTTGTTGTCGTGTTGCGTCATCGTTGTCATTTGAGCGTGAAGCCCTTCTTGAGCGTTATGTTGTCCGACGCGTTGCCCACGAGCACGGTGAACGTTCCGGGTTCAGCCTTCCATGACGAAGTGGCCTCGTCGTAGAAGCTGAGCGCGTCCTTGGCAATCGTCATCTCCACGTCTTTCGTCTCGCCAGGCTGCAGGAACACCTTGCGGAAGCCTTTCAGCTCCTTGTATGGGCGGTCCACGCTTGCCTTGTCGTCGTGGATGTAGAGCTGTGCCACCTCAGCGCCAGCACGCTTGCCAGTGTTGGTCACGCTGACCGTCACTTTCAGGGTGTCGCTCGGAGCGATGGCGGCGGAAGAAAGGCGAAGGTTGGAGAGCTTGAACGTGGTGTAGCTCAATCCATGGCCGAAGGCGAAGAGCGGATGGGTCTTGTGAGCGTCGGCCCAGCGGTAACCCACGTAGATGCCTTCCTTGTAGTCCTCGTCGATAATCTTGTGGTCGGCGCGCCACGTGCCAGGATAGGTGCCGAGGGCATGCGCGCCCACGTCGTTGAGCGAGGCAGGCCACGTGAACGGCAACTTGCCCGATGGGTTGGCATCTCCGCACAGCACGGCGGCGAGAGCCTCGCCAGCCTCAGAGCCTATGAACCAGCCTTGCACGATGGCAGGCACCTCATTCTTCCATGGCATGGCGGCGGCGTTGCCCGATATGCAGACAAACACGAGATTCTTGTTTGCCTTGGCAAGCGCCTTTACGAGGTCGTCTTGCGCGTAAGGCAGGCCGTATTGCGTGCGGTCGTGGCCCTCGGCGTCTTGGTGGTCGCTCTTGTTCAATCCGCCAAACACCACCACGTAGTCGGCACCCTTGGCTTTCTCCACGGCATCGGCTATGAGTTGTTGCTTGGTGCGGCTGTCCCTCAGGTCTTGCCCTGTCGTCACGCCGTTGTAGTTGCCGGTGGTGTCGCCCACGTATCCGCGCTCATACTCAACTTCGGCAATGCCTTTCAGCCTGTCGCGCAAGCCTTGCAGGGGTGAGATCTCGCGCTGTACCTTCAGCGATGAGCTGCCACCGCCCACGGTCATCATCTTGATGGCGTTCTCGCCGACCACGAGCACCTTCTTCTGCTTGCTGCCGCCGAATTGCAGCGGGAGCACGTTGCCCTTGTTTTGCAGGAGCACTATTCCGTTCTCGGCTATCTCCTTGGCGGCTTCATAGTGACTCTCGGAGCAGAGGAGACCATGGCCGCGCTTGGCCATCGTGGTGCGGAAATAGAGGCGCAACACGCGCCTCACCTTGTCGTTGAGCTCCTTCTCGGTGTATTTGCCGCTGAGGATGCCCTTCTTGTATGGCAAGGCGAGATAATAGTTGTCATAGGCGTTTGACACGCCCTCGCTCAAGCCGTTGGTCCATGTGCCGAACTCCATGTCGAGTCCGTTTTTCACGGCTTGGTCGGTATCGTGAACGCCGCCCCAGTCGCTTATCACTACGCCGTCGAATTTCCAGTCGTGCTTCAATATCTTGTTGAGCAGGATGTCGTTGTGGCAGTTGTGCTCGTCCTTGTAGAGGTTGTAAGCGCCCATGAGCGCCCATGCGTGGCCTTTCTGCACGGCAGCCTTGAATGCCGGCAGGTAAATCTCGTGCAAGGCGCGGTCGGAGACATGCACGTTGACCTTGAAGCGGTTCTCCTCGTCGTTGTTGAGCGCGTAGTGCTTCACGCACGCCGCCACGCCGTTGCTCTGCAGCCCCTTGATGTAGGGCACCACCATTGTCGAGGTGAGCCATGGGTCCTCGCCCATGTATTCGAAGTTACGTCCGTTGAGCGGCGTGCGGTAGATGTTGACGCCCGGGCCGAGCAGCACGTCCTTGCCGCGATACAGTGCCTCCTCGCCGAGGCTCCTTCCGTAGAGGCAGGCCATGTGCGGATTCCATGTGGCTGCGAGACAGGTCAGGGCTGGGAACGCCACGCACGAGTCATTGGTTTGGCCAGCTTGCTCCCACTCGTCCCAAAGCACGTCGGGGCGCACTCCGTGAGGTCCGTCGTCGGTCCAGAGGTCAGGCAGTCCGAGGCGTGGCACGCCACGGGCGGAGAATTTGCTTTGTGCGTGGATCACGCCTATTTTCTCGTCGAGCGTCATGCGCGAGAGCGCGTCTTCCACACGTTGCTCTATGTTCTTGGTGTCATCGAGATAGACAGGCACCGGAGCCTTGTTGCCACAGCAATGTTTTTGGGCTTGCGCCGCGGGCGTGAATGCCGTCAGCAAGAAGGCAAAAGCCATCACAAACTGTTGTTTCATATCATTTAATTTTGGTTTAAATGGAATTATCACGGGGATGCTGCAAAGGTAGCTCATTTTGATGACTTTATCCAAGGTAGAAAACAAAAAAATCTCTCCATGCGTCAACATTTAATGTCTTCGCATGGAGAGATTTGTTTATTGTGTTCTAAGTACGGCTCTATGCCGTGCCAGCCTTATTTGATGTAGCCCTCATATTCGGCATCTGTGGCGCAGTCCCACCACACTGGGTAGCTCCAGATGTCGGTGTCCTCGGCGTGCTTGTTGGCTGCCAAGGCCTGTGCCTCGTTGTATGACAGTTCGAGCGTTGCGGGCAAGCGCCAGCGGCGTGGCCAATACTTTGGGTCATCCTTTGACGTGCCTTTCAGCTTATCGGTGCCAGTGAAGAGCACGGAGCGGTCCATGCCAGGATACACCACGCCGAAGTCGCCGATGTTGCCGGCACTGTAGTTGAAGCGGCGCATGTCGTTCCAGTTTTCAAGGCTGCAACCCATTGCCACATACTTCTGCAGCATGATGTCGCTCATCGTCAGGTCGGAGGCGTTTTGGCACACGGCGTCGCTTGCGAGATAAGCCGCTATCTTGGCATCGTCCATAGGCATCATGTCGGGGTTGTTGAAGCCCTGGCCTTTCCAGGCGGTGAGCTTCTTCTGCATATAGTCGAGATGAGCCTTTATGCCGTCCTTGTAAGCGGCGAGCGCGCCAGCCCTGTCGCCCTTGCGGAAGAGCACCTCTGCCTTGATGAAGCAAGCCTCGTGGTAGGTCATGATCTCGAAGTCGCTGACGGGACGTGTCTGGAACGAGCCTGTGGAACCCACGGCTCCGGCGTTGAGAGCGTCATCAGTGGAGAAGTACCAATTCACGTCGTTCTCTTCTTTCGACTGGTTGCCCGTGAGCTTTGAGTTGCTGCGCAGCGAGACGTAAGCTGTGTCGCCAGCGTATGCGTAGTTGCTGCTGTTGACGAAGACAGAACCCGCTTGATATGTCACCTTGACGGTGTCTTTATTGACAACGGTCTTGTGAATCTTGCCAATCTCGGCGGCGAAAGCCTCGCGTTGTGACTGATCCTTGATATTATACTTTATGACATTGTCTTTTGATTTCCATGTGGGAGCCACGATGCTGTTCCATCCCATGGCTTTCAGTCGCTCGCAGTCGCCGTGGCAGTCAACACCCTTGGAGCGTGCCCAACCATACGATTGCACCTTGCCGTTTTCATCCAACTTGATGTTGGTCATCACGGCTGGCACTATCTTGGTGTAGCGTGGGTCTTCCACGCCAGCGCCACGCATGTTGGTGAGCAGGTCGGTGTAATATTTGGTTATGCGCTGGGTCGCGCCGTAAGCCACGCAGTTCCAGTTGCCGTTGGTCATGATGGGGTCGCCCATGAGATAGTCGGTCACGTCTTGACCGCTGTTGTAGCAAGGCATCACGGAGTTGTCGTTGATGCTCTGCGGACCCTTTGCCAGGCAATCGAGAATGGCGTCTGGGTCAAACTCGGCCTTCTTGGAGAGCTTCAACAGGAAGCGTGCCTTGAGGCCGTAAGCCATCTTGAGCCATTTCTGCGCGTCGCCACCGTTCATCAGGTCGCCCTTTGAGAGCGGTGTAGCAGTGGCTGGTTGCGCTTCGCTGAGCAACTTGATGGCCTCGTCGAGCTTGGCTATGCAGCCGTTGAAGATGGTCTTGCCGTCGTCGTAGGCGGGAACCGGCGAGTTGCCGAGGGCTTCGGTGTAGGGAATCTCGCCGTAGAGGTCGAGCATCTGCATGAAGCCGAGGGCGTGGTAGATGTCAGCCACCGCCATGTAGTGGTAGGCGTTCTCTGCCTTGGCCTTGTCGTAGAGGTCGTTGAGGTTGGCCGCCGTCTCCACGAACCATGTCTGGTAAGAAGATGTCGTGGTTCCTGGGGCGAAGTTCCACGTCACTGCCGCGGGGCCGTGTGTGCCGCTGGTGGAGTAGAGCACGCCGGCGATCATCGACGTGCGATAGTTGGTGATACCAGCCGAGTACATGAACATGCGCTGAATCCAAGGCACGCGGTTGGCCACCTCGGCGGTGGTGTTGTTTGGCTTGTCGGGGTCCACGTTCACGTCGAGGAAGTCGCTGCATGAGGAAAGTCCAAGCGTGAGCAGACATCCGGCTGCCATCATATATTTTAAACTCTTCATATATAATTCTGATTTTGATGTTGAAACAAATGCTTATTCACACGAGTCCGCGTCCCTTAGAACGTGATGTTCACTCCGAAGGTATATGTGCGAACCGAAGGCACGCTGCAATAGTCGATGCCCGTGGCTCCAGAGCCGCCTGTTCCGCCTGCCGTGCACACCTCAGGATCCATGCCCTTGTAGTTGGTCAAGGTGAACAGGTTTTGCGCGGTGATGTTGGCAGAGAGACGCTTGATGATGGTGTGGCTGCGCAGGAGGCTCGTGAAGTCGTAGCTCAGCGAGAGCGAGCGCAGTTTCAGCCAGTTGACGCTCTGTATGAAGTTGTAGGAGTTGTCGGCATAGTTGTCCCAGTACTTCTGAATCATGGCCTCGCCCGAATAGGTGGTCTTGCCGAACGTGTAGGTCTTGCCGGCCTCATAGGTCTGCTTGTAAGGCTCGCCCGTCGTGGCGTTGATGCCGTCCACGGTGACGCTCTGGCGATTGTTTTCCGTCGTGAGCTTGCTCAAGCCATTGCCGACCATGAACTGCTCCGTGCCGTTGAACACGTCGCCGCCGATGCGGAAGTCGAGCAGGAACGAGAGTGAGAAGTTCTTGTAGGTGAAGGTGTTGTTCCAACCGCCGATGAGCTTGGGCTCACGGTTGCCCACCACGTCGTTTTGTCCGCTGTGCACCTTGTAGAGACCGGTTGCAGGGTCGATGAGGTATTTGCCACCCTTGATTTCCTCACCATTTTCATCGTGCTGAGTCTCGAAGCGCGTGCCGACGAGAGCCATGAAGTAGCCGCCGTTAGGCACGGAAGCCGACTTGACCGAACCAAACTGCGCGTCGGTGGGGTAGAACATGCCCACGCCATCGAGGAACTCGCCGAGGCGGCCCTTGTTGTAGGAGAAGTTGAGCGTAGACTCCCACTTGAAGTCCTTGCCGTCGAAAGGCTTGCCGGTGATGCTCACCTCCATGCCCTTGTTGATTACGGAGCCGGAGTTGATCGACATGAAGATATATCCGCCGGCGTTTGACAGGCGGGGCTGTGCGATCTGGTTCTTCGTGGAGCTGTGATAGTAGGTCCAGTCAACGCCCAAGCGTCCTTTCAGGAAGCGCAGCTCCGCTCCGATCTCCCATGCGGTCTGAATCTCTGGTTTCAAGATTGAGTTACCCTTGGTGTAGACATTGCCCACGCCCGTAAAGCCGCCATAGTTGATTGGCTTCTCCAGATAGGTGAGCGTGGCGTATGGGTCAGCGTCCTTACCCACTTGTGCCCAGCTGGCGCGCACCTTTCCGAAGGAGAGAATGTCGTTCTTAGGCAGCAACTCGGTGAATACCAAGGCACCGCTCACCGAGGAATAGAAATAAGAGCGGTTGTTGAGGGGAAGCGTTGACGACCAGTCGTTGCGGCCGGTGAACGTGAGATACGCCAGGCTCTTGTAGGAGGCGCGAGCCTCGCCATAGACGCCCACCAGTCGTTTTTGTGTCGTGGCATCGTTGAAGAACTTGTTGCCGTCGGCGATGTTGGTGAAGCTGATGGTTCCTGGTGTCACGAAGTTGTAGCCCCAGTGGGTCTGGTTGAGGCGCTCGGTGCTCTCGGCTGTCGTGCCCAGCATGAGGCCGAGGTCGAAGTCGCCGAAGGTCTTGTGCAGGTTGGTCATCACGTTGGTGGACCAATACTCATAGCGGTAGTCGCTCTTGGAGAGGCGACCGTTCTGGTAAAGCTCCTTCACCACGGAGCCCGGCGCTATGTAGGTGTATGCGTCGGTGGTGTAGTTGTCGTAGCCGAAGCGCGCGGTAACGTCCCACCAGTCGGTTATCTTGAAGTTTGCCGACAAGGCTCCGGTGAAGCGGTGAGTCTTGTCATACATCTTGTCCTTGTTTATTATCCAGTAGGGGTTCTCCTTGTCGCTTGCCAATTCCCATATACCGTCAAACAGGCGATACTTGGTGCCGTCCTCGTTGAGGTAGTGCGACATGTCTTCCTGCAACGGCCAGCTGTAAAGGGCCGTCATGGTGCCGGTGCCGCCGCTGCCCCACAGTCCGCCGGAGGTCAGGGTCTTGTCGGTTTTTGAGAGCGAGTAGGTCATGTTGGCGCTGATGGTCAGCTTGCCAAACTTCTGCTCGCCGTTGAAGCGCACGGTGGTCTTGTTGTATCCCGTCTTGCGCACGATGCCCTGCTGGTCGTAGTTGGAGAGCGAGAGGAAGAAGCTCTGGTTCTTTGATCCGCCCGAGATGCTCACGTTGTTGTCGAGCACCGTGCCCGTGCGGAAGAAGTTGCCGATGTTGTCGTAGAGTGTCTCCGAGCCGTCGTATGCCTTTCCCCAAGAGTTGTAGGTCTGGTCACTGAACACGCCGTTGTCGGCATAGTATCCGCGCCCGAACTGCTTCTGCGTCTCAGGCAACTTCGTGGCTGACGACGCGCTTATCTTGCCCGAGTAGTCTATTTTCACCGTGCCCTCGGCGCCTTTCTTCGTGGTTATGATGATTGCGCCGTCGGCAGCGCGTGAGCCGTAGAGAGCCGCGGCTGCCGCGCCTTTCAGCACTGAGATGTCGGCGATGTCCTCGGGGTTGATGTCCATCACGCGGTTGGAGAATGTAGTGGCGTTGCGGGTCATGCCGTCGGTGCCTGAGTTGCCCACCACGCTTGTGGAGTTGTCGTAGATGATGCCGTCTACCACGAATAGCGGCTGGTTGCTGCGTCCTTCGGCGGTGGAGTTGGCGCCACGCATCACGATGGTGGCTCCCGCGCCGGCGGCGCCGCTGCTCTGCGTGATGTTAAGTCCAGGCACCTTGCCTTGCAATGAGTTGATGACATTGGTGTTCTTGTTCTTCATCAGCTCGTCGGCCTTCATGTCGGTCACGGCATATCCCAGGGCCTTGCGCTCCTTCTTGATGCCCATGGCCGTCACCACCACGTCGCCAAGCGATTTAGTGTCTTCGGCAAGGGTTACGCTGACGTTTCTTTGCGCTCCGACCTTCAAAACCCGCTTCTCATAGCCTATGCACGAGATCTCGAGCGTAGAGCCATTGGGAACGTCTATGGCAAAACGGCCTTCCGTGTCGGTCACGACACCTTTTGATGTTCCTTTGATTACGATACTCGCGCCAATGATGGGCTCTCCAGCCTGGTCGGTTACGGTTCCCCTGATGGTGTTCTTCTGTTGCTCAGCCAGCGGTTTGGGGCTCGCGCCTGTAGATGTCGCGGCATTAGCAGAAAGAGCATTGCCTCCGAGAAACATGGTGGTCAACGCCGTGGCTGCCAAAAATGACTTCGCGTTCAGCGTTCTTTTGCAATTGCTTTCACTCATAATGACATAACTTAAAGTGTGTTAGTGACTGTTGGGTTGTTTCGAGAAACGTAGATTTAAATCCCTTGTCAATTGCAAAGATAAGTAAAATATTAACTTCTGCAAAGTCTTTTTCGGTGTTTTTTGCTCTTTTGCTATGTTAAAATTACAATTTGCGACTATTTGCGCATATAATGTGAATAAAAGATAGCTTAATGAAGCCTTACTCTACGGTAGTGTTGTTTGCCCTGCGCATTCTGATGTTGAGCTGGAAAACGCTTGGCAGGAAGATGAGGAGCGAGAACAACACCGCGAAGACAACCATGCGCTCGTTGCCGTTGAAGAGGTCGATGAGGTTTCCGTCAGCACATTGTGGCATGAGGTTGACCAAGATATAAGAAATGGTGTTGTTGACCCAATGGAAGACTATTCCCGGGATGATGGAGCGAGTGCGATAGTACATCCATCCCAGCAGCAAGCCGATGAGAAAGGCGTGTATGCCTTGCGGCAAGTTGAAGTGGACGATACCGAAGAGCAACGCTGATATGGCTATGGCCACCCAGTGCCTGTTGGCTGGCATCATGCTGAGGAGCTTGCGCAAGAT
>DAINOS010000036.1:10544-17225 GCA_036743855.1 Prevotella sp.
CCAATGCCTAACTGCAAGAGCAGGAAGACGACAACGTACCAAAGAATGTCGAGGCTGCCACGTAGGGTGTTGTTATTGTTTGTCATGGGTTGGAATCTTTTTTATTGGTTCTATTTAATTTTCTTGTTTTTCCTTGTTGAGCTTCTTTATGATATAGTCTTGGTCTTTTCGCAATTGCTCGGCAAGGCTTTCGGCACTGTCGAACTTGCGGTTGTCCCTCACTCGGCTCACAAACTGCACTTTCAGGCGTTTACCGTAGAGGTTGCCGTGGAAGCCAATGATGTTGACCTCCAATGATAGTCGTGAGCCTCCGAAGGTGGGGCGTGACCCAATGTCCATCATGGCAGGAAAGAGGCTGGAGTGCCCATCCACCGCCGCCCACACGGCGTATACGCCATCCTTGGGAATGAGCAGACTGCTGTCGCCAAGGTCAAGGTTAGCGGTGGGGAAGCCGAGCTTCCGGCCTTCCTGAAAGCCTTTCCCGACCGTGCCTGAAAGCTCGAAAGTCCTGTTGAGGCAGTGAGCGGCCATCTCCACCTCGCCACCTTCGAGAAAAGAGCGGATGAGGGAGGAACTCACTCTCATGTTGTCAAGCGTGTAAGATTTGGCTTGCACTACCTGTATGCCGAGCTCGCGACCGTAAGCCACGTAATCGTCGAAACCTTCCGTGCGGTCATGGCCGAAACGGTTGTCGTAGCCAATGACAAGCGTCTTGACATTGAGGTGGTTGGCAAGCACTTGCCCCATAAAATTTCTTGCCGTGAGCGATGCCATCTCCTTGCTGAAGCGCAGAACGGCTATGTTGTCCACGCCCGTGAGCGAGATGAGTTGCAGCTTGCGCTCAAGTGTGGTGAGCAGCCGAGGCTGGTAGTCTTGGTTGAGCACCTGCCGTGGATGACGGTCGAAGGTGATGACGAGCGAGGCGAGCCCTGCCCGCTTGGCTTCTTCCATGACATTGGCAATGAGAAACTGGTGGCCGCGATGCACGCCGTCGAAAAAGCCTATAGTGGCGACGCAAGGCCGTGGGTCACCGTTCAATGTATAATAACAATTGTCCAACATTATCCTTTTTATCTTTTAAAAGCCATTATCTCTTACATCTTTTAAAAGCCCGATACAGTTCTCCGCCTCCGAGCACCAGCACGCCGGTAGCTACCGTTATAGCTGCCCATTCCATTGGGCTTAGCGGGAGCGTGCGGAACATCCTGCCGCCAAAGGTGACGATAAGCCATTGACCCACAAAGGTCAACATGAGCACAAGTATGAGACCACGGTCGCGCCAGAAATGGCGGAAAGCGCTGTGAGAGCTTCCCAAGCACTTGGCGTTGAAGAGGTTCCAGAATTGCAGCATCACGAAGGTCGTGAAGAAAAGCGTCAACTCGTGCACGTCGATGATGCTGTCGGCACCATGTCGCTCACACCAAACGAGGAAGGCGAACATGATGATGAAGAAGGCCGTGCCCATGAACAATATTCCGCGTGCCATCGGTTTGGTGATGATAAACTGCGATGCCTTGCGTGGCTTGTCGCGCATCACCTCGTGGGAAGGCGGGAGCGAGGCAAGGGCAAGGGCGGCGAAGGTGTCCATGATGAGGTTGACCCAAAGAATCTGCGTCACCGTAAGCGGCATCTCCGTGCCTATCACCGAGCCGCCAAGCACGAGCAACAATGCCGACACGTTGACCACGAGTTGGAAGAAGAGAAAGCGCTGTATGTTCTTGTAGAGTGAGCGTCCCCACATCACCGCGGCGGCGATGGAGCTGAACGAGTCGTCGAGAAGCGTGATGTCGGAGGCTTGCTTTGCCACCGAAGTGCCAGAGCCAAGCGAGAGGCCAACGTGTGCGTAGTTGAGTGCCGGAGCGTCGTTGGTGCCGTCGCCTGTCACCGCTACCACCTCGCCGTGTTTCTGCAACATCTCCACGAGGCGTTGCTTGTCATCAGGGCGTGCCCTGCTCATCACGCGTATGCTCTCGCACCGCTTGTAGGCTTCCTCGTCGGAGAGAGCTGCCCATTCTGGTCCCGTGATAGCCTCGCCTTCGTCTATGCCAATCTGCCTGGCTATCTCCAAGGCGGTTGCCGTGGTGTCGCCAGTGACAATCTTCACGCGTATTCCGGCCGTCCGGCATTCGTCTACGGCCTTTGGCACGTCGTCGCGCACAGGGTCGCAGATGGCGCATACGCCTTGGAGTGACAGCCCTGAGGCTTGACCGTTCAAGAGCGCGTCTGTGAGGTCGCCCTCACCATAAGCGAAGGCCAGCGTGCGCATGGCTTGTCGTTGATAGCCGAACAGCTTTTCCTCGCACGTCTCACGTGTCAAGGTGTCGCATCCGCACATCTTTATCAATATTTCAGGCGCGCCTTTCACGAATGTCAATGTCTTGCCGTTGACAGTGGCCACGGTTGCCATGAACTTCTTTTCTGTGGAGAATGGTATCTGGTTGACTATCGTGCATGAGGAGCGCAACGCTTGGTAGTCGTGGCCTTGGTCTTTGAGCCAAAGCAGCAGCGCGCCCTCCGTGGGGTTGCCCACCACCTTGTCGCCATCGAGCTCGGCGGTAGAGTTGATTGCCATGGCGGTGTCGAGCAGTAGTGAGGCTTTGCCATTGTCGTCTGCCGACGGCGACTCGAAGACTTCGCTCACGCGCATCTTGTTTTGCGTGAGCGTGCCAGTCTTGTCGGTGCATATTATGGTCACGGCCCCCATTGTCTCCGACGCTTGCAACTTGCGCACGAGGTTGTTGCTCTTGAGCATGCGGCGCATGTTGAGGGCCAAGGCGAGATTCACGGCCATTGGCAAGCCTTCTGGCACTGCCATGACGATGAGCGTGACTGCCATCATGAAGTAGTTGAGCACAGTTTGCGCCATGCCAAAATAGTTGGTGGTGTGCCAAAGGTCATTTGTAAGGATGTCGTGGGCAAGGAAGATGACGAAAGCTGCTACGGACACGATGGAGCCGACTTTTGATATTAGCTTGGCGAGTTTGGTGAGTTGGATGTTGAGCGGAGTCTTGGTGTTTGTCATCTCCGTGGCCTTTTGCGCTACCTTTTCTATCTCGGTCATGGCACCCACTTTCTCCACCACAGCCTCACCGTGGCCGTTCATGACCATCGTGGAGCGCAGTATGATGTTTGGAGGATAGGTTGTCGCGTGGTTGCCGTCATCGTTGACGCTTTTCGTCGTAAGTGTCTCGCCTGTCAAGGTCGACTCGTCTATTTGCAGGTTGGTGGCAGCGATGAGACGGGCATCGGCTGGCACCTCATCGCCAGGCTCCACTATTATGATGTCGCCCACGACGACCTCGCGGCGCGGAATCTCCGTCACCTTGCCCTCGCGACGCACTTTCACTGGTTGGTCGTCGTTCATGGCGGTGAGTACCTTGAACTTCTTTGCCGCGTCGAGCTCGAAGTAGAAACCCACTGTCGTGGCGAGGATTATGGCAAGGAAGATGCCGATTGTCTCCATGAAGTCGTGGTTGACAAATGCCAAGCCAAGCGACACGGCGGCGGCAACAAGGAGAATCTCTATTATGGGATCGCTGTATTTGTCTATATAAAGTTTCCAAATGGAAGTCTTCTTTGGTGGTGTAAGCACGTTTTCGCCATGCTTGGCGCGTGAGGCGATGACTTGCTCACTGCTAAGTCCCTTGAGGTTGATTTCTTCTGTCATGCTTTTGTATAATAACTTCTGTGTGTAATATATTATGTATAAGAGACAAGTACAAAGTTACATAAATTTAGTGCAATATTTGGTTGGCTTCCGCAAATTTCAGTATCTTTGCAATAATAATAGGGAAATTTCAATATTTATTAAGAATGTCATGAGAAATCTGAGATGGTTGTTCCCGATGTTGATGTTTGCCGCGCTATATGGTTGTGGCGGTAAACAAAACGATACAGTACAGAAACCTGTTAGGGTTAAGGTGCGGCAAGTTGATGTCGTGCAGGTCAATGGAGAAAATTCCTATAGCGGAACGGTGGAGGAGGAGAGTGGCGTTAGCCTGAGCTTTCCGGTTGCCGGCACCGTGCAGCGCATGGCTGTTGACGAAGGCCAGATGGTGAGTAGCGGGCAACTTGTCGCCACTCTTAACGCCACGGGTCAGATGGGCGCGTTGCAGTCGGCTCATGCCGTCACCCAGCAAGCGCGTGAGGCTTATCGTCAGGCGCTCGATACCTACAATCGCTCCAAGGGACTGCATGAGTCGGGGGTCATCTCAGATTCGAAGTGGGTGCAGGCGCAGACCGCTCTCGCCGAGGCGCGCGAAGGAGTGCGCTCCTCTATGGCCATGGAGACGGTTGCGCGCAAAGGCACAGGAGACACGCGCCTCATGGCACCATTTAGCGGTTATATATCTGAGAAAGCCGCCGATGTAGGGCAAACGGTGTTGCCAGGCGCGATGGTGGTGAAACTCGTGCACATAGACCGCGTGAAGGTATCCATATCTGTACCTGAGGACGAGGTTAACCTGATACGCAATGGTGAGAACATGATGATACGTTGCGCCGCGATTGATGGTGCCGTGTTCTATGGCAAGGTGATAGAGAAAGGGGTGACAGCCGACCCCCTGAGCCGCACCTACGATGTGAAGTTGCTTGTGGATAATGCTGGTCACAAGCTGTTGCCAGGCATGATTTGCCAGGTCTATTCACGCTTCTCGCGTGGCCACATGAGCGTCTTCGTCCCTGCCAACGTGGTGCAAATCAATCCCGACAACAAGATGTTCGTGTGGATCGTGAAAAACGGCAAGGCCACGAAGCGGTATATCAACTATCTCAGCGACACGTCTCAGGGCGTGCGTGTGAACGGTGGCCTTGACCCAGGCGACCTGCTCATAGTGGAAGGGCAGCAGAAAGTGTCGGAAGGCACGCGTTGTGAGATAATAAAATAGACCTGTTGAGAAAGTAAACTACTATGCAGAAGAAACGCAGACCATTCCAGGAGGTATGCTTGTATTACCGCCAGATTGTCATCTTGTTGGTGACGTGCTTGGTGGCACTTGGCATCTATGGACTGGTGAAAATCAATAAGAATGAGTTTCCAGACTATACCGTCCGCGAGGGTATAGTGGCGGCGGTGTATCCTGGCGCCACTTCCGAGGAAGTGGAGCAACAGGTGACAAAGCCGCTTGAGCGATACATCTTTTCTTATAAGGAAGTGCTGAAAGAGAAGACGGTGAGCTATTCGCGTGATGGCATGGCCATCATCGTGGTGGAACTCAACGAGAACATCGAAGACAAGGACGAGTTCTGGTCGAAGTTTAAGCACGGCGTGCAAGCTTTCAAGAGCTCCAACCTCCCTGTTGGCGTGCTGGCAGTGCAAGTGCAGGACGATTTCGGCGACGTGTCATCAGAGCTTATCTCTTTGGAAAGCAACGACAAGACTTATCGTGAGCTTTGGCGCTACATGATGATTATGCAAGATTCGCTCCGCATGATTCCGTCGGTGGGTAAAATGAGTCTCACGGGCGAGCAGAACCCGCAAATAGCAATCTATCTCGATGCCACGCGCTTGTCAAAATATGCCGTCTCATACGTTGCCGTGGCTCAGAAACTTGCCGGAAAAGGCTTCACGAGCACGGGTGGCGATGTGGGCAATCGCTTTTATCGCAGTCCAATCCATGTGAACGAGAGCTTGAACACTATCTATGACGTGGAAAACGCCGTCATCTACACCGACCCACGGGGAAAGGTAGTGCGCTTGAAAGATGTCGCGACCGTAAAACTTGAATACCCTGACTTGACGAAATATGTCACGGTAAACGGCACAAAGGCTTTGCTGTTGTCCGTGACCAACAAGGAGGGGACAAACATCTCCACGATGGGGTCTGCCATCAACAAGAAGCTCGAAAATATCAAGGCGGACCTCCCGGCAGACGTACACATCAGCAAGATTACCGACCAGAAGCAAGTGGTGGACGATTCCATTTACGACTTCCTGCGCGAGTTGCTCATCGCCATTTGCTCAGTGTTGCTTGTCGTCGTGCTCATCATGCCACGCCAAGTGGCGGCAGTGGCGGCGGCGACGATGCCAATTACCATTTTCATTTCTCTCGGACTATTCTACATCTTCGACTTGGAGTTGAACACGGTGACCCTCGCCGCTCTTATCATGACATTGGGCATGATAGTGGACGACTCAATAGTCATCATCGACGGATATGTCAACAACCTCGCAGCCGGAATGCATCGTTGGAACGCGGCCGTGGAAGCGACAAACCATTTCCTAAAGAGCATCTTCTCCGCCACGTTGTGTATCTCAATCACCTTTTTCCCGTTCCTCGTTACCATGACTGGCGTGATGCATGACTTTTTGAAGATGTTCCCGTGGGCCATTACCATCGTGCTCTTCGTGAGCATGATTATAGCGCAGTCGTTGCTGCCCATTCTCATGTATTTCGCCATACGCAAGCCTATTGAGACCGGTGTGACGGTGAATGGCAAAAAGGCGTTTAATCTCCTCGATGTCATGCAGCGTGTCTACAACAAGGCTATAGAGAAATGTTTCGCTCACTGGCGTTGGACCTTGGGTGCTGGCATCGCGAGCATTGTCATTGGTTGCGTGGTGTTTGCCCTTCTGCCGCAGAAGCTCATGCCGATAGCCCAGCGCGACCAGTTTGCCGTTGAGGTGTTCACGCCGACGGGCACTACGGTGAAAGGTACGAATGTGCTGACCGATTCATTGGA
>DAINOS010000037.1:0-1802 GCA_036743855.1 Prevotella sp.
CTATTGTCGGCGCCTGCCGCCTCATTGGACAGGCTGGAAATCAACTTCACCCACGACACGGTAATCGTCTCGCCAAAGCAGAAGGATGACTTCATCCGCCTTTTGCGCGAAGCTGTGCCGCCCTTCGGCTTTACGCTTGAATCGCGTCGCGATTCAAGCGTAAAGGCAGCGCGATTCAAGCGTGAAGGCAATGCGATTCAAGCGTGAAGCCGACGCGAAAACAATGGGGGGCTGACTATGACTGATTTTACTTTACACTTTTCTTGTTGTTTTACTGAATTACTTTACTCTCATATTATTCCTTTACTGACCAACTTTACACTGCCGGAAAAGTGTTACTGAAACGCTTTACATTGTCATTGCGAATGCAAAGTTACACATAAAATCCACATGCGCAAATTAATGTTCCGGTAAAGTTGTCCCCGGCATCCCTTCCCGTGTCATGCCGTCCTCGTGTGGCTCTCTCGTTTTTGCGCTGGCGTCATCATCCCGTTGCTCATGTGCGGGCGCTTGTTGTTGTAGAAGTCGATTATGCCGCTTATGAGCTTGCGGGCCTCATCCAGGTTCCTCGGCCTTTTCATGCGGTACAGCCATTCCTGCTTTATGATGCCGTTGACACGTTCCGCCACGGCGTTGTCCGTGGGCTTGTAATCCTCGGTCATGGATATTGAGGCGTTGACGGATCTCAGCAGGTCCACATAGGCGTTGCTGCAATATTGCGAGCCGCGGTCGGAGTGGTGCACCAGACCGCTGAGGTCCAAGCCGGCGTTGCGCTCCAACGCCATCTTAAGGGCGGCAATGGTGTTCGTGGCCATGAGGGAGTCGGACAGGGCCCAGCCTATAATCTCATGCGTCCACGCGTCGGTGACGAGGTGCAGGTACACCACGCCGTCGTCCGTGTCTATGTAAGTGATGTCGGCGACCCAAAGCTGGTTTGGCCCTGTGGGGCGGATGCCCTTGGCCAAGTTCTTGTATTTATGGTAGTTATGGTTGGAATTTGTCGTATGGCGCCGGCGACAGGGCTTGAGCATGAGGCCGTTCCTGTTGATTATGCCATAGAACCCGTCGCGTCCGGGCATGGCCTCGCCGAAGATGTCCTTCAGTATTATGAACATCTTGTAGGCGCCTATGCCGGGGGCCTCGGCGCGCAGCTGGCGGACTTGCTCCACTATCTTGCGCTCCGTCATCTCAAGCCGGTCGCGCCTCTCCCTGCTGACCGAGTAATAACCTTCGCGCGTCTTGCCAAACAGCCCGCTCAGGCAGCCGACGCTCGCGTCGGCGTGCCTGAGCCGAAGGTTGTCTACTGCTTGGCGCCAGTTTTTTTTAGCAAGTCGATGCCATAGCGTGACTTGCCTATCTCAAGCACCTCGCGAAGCGCCTCGTTGCGAAGCTCAGAGTATTCCAGCGCCTTGCGCAAACGGGCGTTCTCGTCCTTCAGACGAGCGGACTCGCTCAACTCCTCTTTCCTTTCCCTTGCCATAAACGTCTTCGTTAATAGTTCCTCAATGTCTGATGGCAAAGGTACGACTTTATTCGCGTATCTTCTTTCCCAGGATTTGATGTTCGGAGCGCCAATATCATATTTGCGGGATATTTCACGGAGGGACAAGCCGCTCTCGTAATAATCCTTCAATACGCGCAAGCGAAATTGGTCGTCATAATGACGAACTCCTTTAATTTCTTTCTTCATTAATACACCATTTTTTAATTGTTAAAACGGTGTAAAGTAAATCTGTATTAAGTCAGAATGGCATTTGATGCATGACGCGGCAAGAAAAATGACGTGCAGACTTTTTGCGTTG
>DAINOS010000037.1:1812-17160 GCA_036743855.1 Prevotella sp.
AACGCGATTCAAGCGTAAAGCCGACGGCATTCAAACGTAAAGCCGAAGCGGTTGAAAATCAGGATGTTCAAGCCTGTTCTCTCAAGAAGTCTTCGGCCCGTTGCAAGTCGGCAGGCGTGTCGATGCCAACGGTTTCCACGTCGGTGATGCCCACGCGAATGCGGTAGCCGTTTTGCAACCAGCGCAGCTGTTCAAGGCTCTCGGCCTTCTCAAGCGAAGACATGGGCAGGCTTGTCACCTCGCGAAGCACGTCGCGACGGTAAGCGTAGATGCCCAGATGCTTGAGATAGGGGAAGCTGTCGAGCCATGTAGCTTCCTCCTTGCCACGCACGAAGGGGATTACAGACCGCGAGAAGTATAGAGCGAACCCATTTTTGTCGGTCACAATCTTGGGCGAGTTGGGGTTCCTCACCGCGTCCATGGTGGCGAAAGGCTTTCCCAATGTCGCGATTTGCGTAGAAGGGTTGTCGAAAAGCGCGCAAAGCGTCTCTATCTGTGATGGCTGGATGAACGGCTCGTCGCCCTGGACGTTGACAATGACATCGGCACTGGCGCCGATTTTCTCGGCAGCTTCCTCAATCCTGTCGGTGCCGCTTTTGTGGTCGGGCCTTGTCATGACCGCCTTTCCGCCAAAGCGTTCCACGGTGTCAAAGATGCGGCTGTCGTCGGTGGCTACCCATGCCTCTGGCAGCACCTTGGTCACTTGCTCGTATACGTGCTGGATAACAGGCTTGCCGGCAAGCATGGCCAGCGGCTTGCCTGGAAAACGCGTAGAGGCATAGCGAGCGGGAATAATGGCTATAAAATGCATGATTCGTTGATTAATTACGGTGCAAAATTACAAAAAACAAATGCTCATAAATGATTAATATTGTTAAATTTTTACTTCGTTGTCATAAATAGGAATTTAGGATTGGGCTTTTTCGTTTTTTATGCTTATCTTTGAGCCAACATTGTTATAAGAATCATAATCGTGAGACATTATATATTATTTTTCTATTTCTTGACACTTCCCTTGTTCGCCTCAGCCCAAAAAATCTCCATTGGCAGCTGCACGATAGAGGAAATGGGCGTAAAGGGAACTTACAAGGGTGAGATGTCATCGGGCAAGCCCAACGGCAAAGGCAGCGAGGTGTTTGAGAATGGCAATACCTACGATGGCGATTTCGTGAAGGGAAAACGACAGGGACACGGTGTCTATACGTTTGCCGATGGCGAGAAATATGATGGCCAGTGGGTATTGAACCAGCAACACGGAAGAGGCACATATTATTTCAGCAACAACAACAAGTACGTGGGACTGTGGTTCCGCGACTATCAGCAAGGCCATGGCGTGATGTACTATTTCAATGGTGACGTTTACGACGGCGACTGGTTTCACGACATGAGACAGGGCCATGGCAAGTACACGTTCTCAACGGGTGCCTACTATGACGGGCAATGGAAGAACGACAAGAAGGAAGGTAAGGGCTTCTTCGACTGGGGCGACGGCAACACGTATCGTGGCAACTGGCTTGACAACCAGCGCTCTGGCTATGGCGTTAACAAGTATGCCGACGGTGACGTTTACAAGGGCATGTGGAAAGACGACATCCAGCAAGGTCGAGGCATATACCTTTTCCAGAACGGAGACCAATATGAAGGCGACTACGATCAGGGCGAACGCACTGGCGAGGGCATCTTCAGATATGCCAACGGTGACCGCTACACCGGTCATTTCAACCAGGGCGAGCGAGATGGCGAAGGCACGTTTGTTTGGGCAAACGGAGACCAATATGAAGGGCATTGGAAAAACGACCAAATCAACGGTTACGGGAAATTGACAAAGAAAGATGGTGACATATATGAAGGCAATTTCCGCAACGGCAAGATTGATGGCGAGGTGATAATCCACTATGCCGACGGCTCGCGCTTCAAGGGCGTTTACAGGAACGGCAAGCGAAACGGCAAATGCATAGAGGAGTCGAAGGACGGCAAACGTTTTGAAGGCTCATACATCAATGACATACGTGACGGGCGTTTCGTGGAGAAAGACGCGAATGGTCAAGTGACTTGTACGGGCCATTATGAGAGTGGCAAGCGGTTTAACGACCAGTAATATATAAGGCAACTATCAATTCAACTCAATACAATGGTAAAAGAAAAACATATCGGTATTGTCGCTCATGACCAGTATCTTGAGCCTTATGAGGATGCCATTCAGGGGCGTCATAATCATGCTGTATGGAAAATCGATCAACTTACACAACACGGCAAGCAGTCGTTGTCTGACTTTGCCAATGGCTACGAATACTTTGGCCTCCATAAGGTTCGTGGAGGATGGGTATTCAGGGAGTGGGCGCCCAACGCAACTGATATTTACCTTGTGGGCGATTTCAACGATTGGAAGGAAAGCGAGGATTACCGTTGTAAGAAAGTTGAGGGGACTGGCAACTGGGAGTTGAAACTTCCCACCAAAGCCATGCATCACGGCGACTTGTTCAAGATGCACGTCAAGTGGAATGGTGGCGAAGGCGAGCGCATTCCGGCGTGGGCCACGCGCGTCGTACAAGACGAGCAGACAAAGATATTCTCAGCACAAGTCTGGACCCCGAGAAAATATCATTGGAAGAAAAACAAGTTCACTCCATCACGCGATCCATTGCTCATTTATGAGTGCCACATCGGAATGGCGCAAGACGCCGAGAAGGTGGGCTCTTATACTGAGTTTAAGGACAACGTGCTTCCGAGAATAGTAAAGGACGGCTACAACGCCATTCAGGTGATGGCCATCCAGGAGCATCCTTACTATGGCAGCTTTGGTTACCATGTGAGTTCGTTCTTCGCCCCGTCGAGCCGTTTCGGCACTCCTGAAGAGCTCAAGGCCCTCGTCGATGCCGCGCATCAACAAGGCGTAGCGGTGATTATGGACATCGTGCATTCCCATGCCGTGAAAAACGAGGTCGAGGGATTGGGAAACCTTGCTGGCGACCCAAACCAATATTTTTATCCTGGCGAGAGGCATGAGCATCCCGCGTGGGACAGCTTGTGTTTCGACTATGGCAAGGATGATGTCATACACTTCTTGCTGTCCAACTGCAAGTATTGGTTGGAAGAGTATCATTTCGACGGCTTCCGCTTCGATGGCGTCACGTCGATGCTTTATTATAGTCATGGCCTTGGCGAGGCATTCACCAATTATGGCGACTATTTCAATGGCCATGAGGACGATAACGCGATTTGCTATCTCACCATGGCAAACAAGCTCATTCACGAGGTAAACCCGAAGGCCATTACCATAGCCGAGGAGGTGAGTGGCATGCCGGGGCTCGCGGCTAAGTTCAACGATGGTGGCTATGGGTTCGACTACAGGCTGGCGATGAATATCCCTGACTATTGGATCAAGACCATCAAGGAGCGCAGGGACGAGGAATGGAAACCGAGTAGCATCTTTTGGGAGGTCAAGAACCGTCGCGCCGATGAGAAGACCATCTCATATTGCGAAAGCCATGACCAGGCTTTGGTTGGCGACAAGACCATCATCTTCCGTCTAATAGACGCCGACATGTATTGGCATTTCAAGCATGGCGACGAGACCAACCTCGTAAATCGTGGCATTGCCTTGCACAAGATGATAAGGCTCGTGACTGCCGCCGCGATGAATGGAGGCTACTTGAACTTCATGGGCAACGAGTTCGGACATCCAGAGTGGATTGACTTCCCGCGTGAGGGCAATGGATGGAGCTATAAGTACGCGCGTCGCCAGTGGAACCTGGTAGACAACCAAGACTTGGATTATCATTATCTTGGCGACTTCGACAAGGCCATGCTTGAGGTCATCAAGAGCGAGCCAAAGTTCAACCTCACTCCCGTGCAAGAGATATGGCACAACGATGGTGACCAGGTACTCGCTTTCGAGCGTGGTGACATCTTGTTCGTCTTCAATTTCTCGCCCACGAGGAGTTTTACCGATTATGGCTTCCTTGTGAAGAAAGGCGAGTATCATGTGGTTCTCAATACCGACGCCAAGGCATTTGGCGGCAATGGGTTGGCAGATGACAGCGTGACACATTTCACCAATTTCGACCCGCTCTATGAAAAGGATGGTAAGGAATGGCTGAAACTGTATATTCCGGCTCGCTCTGCCGTGGTTTTAAGAAAGAAATAATTTGATAATGTCAAATTCAGGACAATACAAAGATGGCACAGGTATAATGAGATTGGTTTGTGCCATCTTTTTCATACTTTTCTCGTTACTTTATTTGGATAAATACCAGGCCGACATCCTGGCTGTTACGCAGCACGTGCTGTCTCATGGCGCTACACATTATAATAATGTGGTGGGCACGATACTCATCACGTTGACCTTGTGGCTCATTCAGGTTGCCATATACGCTGGCACGAGACTTAATCACCGCGCGCACGCGCTGACCTATTTGCCATCCATGCTCTTGTTGGCGGTCTTGACCGATGTGTCACCCAACTTGACATCGGGCAATTATTTAGGTCTTTGGGCATGGCTTTTCCCGCTGGTCATGGCAGTGTATGCTTGTGTGGTTTGGTTTTTCAAGCAATTGGAGCCTATGGAGCCGGTCTCGCTGTCGAGTGGTCTTTTCTCAAGGCTCACTTGGGTCAACCTTCTTCAGTTGACGGTTATGTCGCTTGTGGTTTGCTGCATAGGTTGTTCCGACGCCGTATTCCATAGCCGTATGCGCATGGAGAGCGGGATGATGAAAGGAGATTATCGCTCGGCAGTAGACGAGGGAAGAACGGTGGCAAAGGTGGACAGTAGCTTGTCGATGCTTCGTATCGTGGCATTGACAAAAGGCCATGCCTTATGCGAACGACTGTTTGAGTACCCGCTTGTTGGTGGATCAGACGCGATGCTGCCCAATGAGAAATCGGTAAAATTGATGATGCTTCCGGAGGATAGCGTCTATGCCACGTTCGGCATAGTGTTTAAGGAAAAGATGAGACCGCTGACTTACCTTAAACACGTGAACAAGAGCAAATATGCCAATAAGGATTCCAAGGATTGGTTGTTGTGTGCTTACTTGCTCGATTGCGACCTTGACAAGTTCGCGGCAACCTTGCCACGTTATTACAAGGTTAACAAGCCTTTGCCCAAGGCGTTCCGTGAAGCCTTGGTGCTGTATAACCATTTGCGTAAAAGACCATTGATCATATATAAGGAGCCAACGATGGACGCTGATTATGAGGATTTCAAAAAGGTGTATTATCAAACCTCCAACGCTACGGCACGCTTATCAAACGTCAAAGACAACTATGGCACCACTTATTGGTACTATTACTTGTCCCACTCTGGTAGCTTGCGCCATTGATAGTAGTTGGCAACGTTGGCTTTAATGAAGCAAGTTGCCGACTGTCTTAATGGCGAGAGGCGACCTTGTCGTTGACTACTGACGCGATGACATAAATAAGCATCACGATCCACCATGACCCCAAGAATCCGGCAAGGAATCCGTTGCCTGCTATGCCTTGGTAAATGGTGGACGCTATTATGATGACAGCAGACAAGCCAATGAAAGAATAGCGCAGCTCGTTTCCTTTCCAGTTCCAATGCTTGAACTTCAAGGCAAACATTGGTATCTCCGAGATAAGCAAGTAGGAACTAAGCAACATCAGCAAGATAACAATCAGCGCGCCAGCAGCCAACGTGTTGAGCCAACTGCCAATGCTGAGAATCAATGAGCCCCAAAACAAAGCGTTGGCAGGGGTCGGCAGTCCAATGAATCCCATCGACTGACGCTCATCAAGGTTGAACTTGGCGAGTCGCAGGGCGGAAAATGCCGCCATGACGTAAGCCACGAATGGAATGTAATCGGAGACGAATCCCAACCACGTTGGGTATTGCATTATCAAGAGTTGCGAAAAGATAATGGTGGATGGTGCCACGCCAAAAGTCACGTCGTCTGCAAGGGAGTCAAGCTCTTTGCCTATTGGCGAGGAGATGTGCAGTGCCCTTGCGCTCATGCCATCAAAGAAGTCGAATACCGCGCCAATGATAATCCAGAGCAGTGCCAGGTCTGGACTTGCGAAAAACGCGAAACAAGTTGCGATGCAACCCGAAATGAGGTTGCAACAAGTTAATATGTTAGGAAAATTAATCAGTTTCATTTCTTCAATTTAGCGATAATCGTCTGGTCGCCAACAGTCTTTTGGTTCATCTTGACGCATACCTCCGAGTCGATAGGCAAGAAGATGTCAACGCGCGAACCAAGCTTGATGAAGCCTAAGTGCTCATCGATATAGCATTCCTCGCCTTCCTTGGCATAAGTCACGATCCTTCGAGCTACCGCGCCAGCTATTTGACGGCAGAGAATATCTGTGCCGTCTTCGGTTGTTATCATGGTGTCGGCGTGCTCATTTTCCATGCTCGCCTTTGGCAACCATGCCTTATGGTAATTACCATTGAAATGCTTCACGAATTTCACGCGACCGTCCACTGGAAACCAGTTGGCGTGGACGTTGGTAACACTCATGAATATGGATATTTGTATGCGCCTGTCGTGGAAGTACGTGTTCTCGTTCACTTCCTCTATCACCACTATTTTTCCGTCGGCTGGGGCAACGACAATGCCGTCTGTGTCTTCTTGATTAAAATAGCGCACAGGGCATTGGTAGAAGTTCACGGCAATGGCGTATATTATGCCTGCTATGACCATAAATGTCCAGAAAGGCCACGGCGTGGCGATGAAATACCAAAGCAGTAAGCCTATTATGGCAATAAAGACGATGCCACCCACGAGCTGGTCTATTCCTTCTCTGTGTATATGTATTTTCTTGAGTTTCTTGATCCTTTTCCCCATGATTATGATTCGGTCTATAAAAGACGAGGTTTCAATAATTATACTTATGCAAAGGTAAATCTTTTCTGTTGAATACGCAAATACTTTTCTGCTGAATGTGAAATTATTTTCATTCTTCTTTTGGGTATGTCAATTATTCGGAGTAACTTTACACTCATAATAGCAGCTCTCATGGAAGATTTTGTACATCTGCACGTTCACACCCATTACAGTATTCTTGACGGTCAGTCCAAAGTGAACCATCTTGTCGACAAGGCAATCAAAGATGGCATGAAGGGCATGGCCATCACTGACCATGGTGTCATGTATGGCATAAAGGAGTTTTCCGACTATTGCGCCTCGGTGAACAAGCAACGCAAGAAGGAGGGTAAGGAGCCTTTTAAGCCCGTGTTCGGTTGCGAGATGTACGTTGCTCACCATCGCAAGGAAGACAAGGACAAGGCGGCTGGCGACAGCTCTGGTTATCACCTCATTGTGCTTGCCAAAAACTATCATGGCTACAAAAACCTCATCAAGCTCGTGAGTAGGTCTTGGGTCGACGGCTACTATTATAAGCCAAGGACCGATCGCTATGACCTTGAGAAATATCATGAGGATCTTATTGTCAGTTCGGCATGCCTTGGTGGTGAGATACCGCAGAAAATTCTCGCGGGCGACATAAAGGGTGCCCGTGAGACGGTGGAGTGGTATCACAACTTGTTTGGCGATGATTTCTATTTGGAACTTCAGCGCCATCAGGTCACTGACCCTTCATTGCATGCCAATCGTGAGACTTACCCCTTGCAGCAAAAGGTCAACAGGGTCTTGATGCAGTTTGCCAAGGAATATGGCATAAAGCTCATTTGCACAAACGATTGCCATTTCGAGGACAAGGAAACGGCTGAGGCTCACGACCATTTGCTTTGCCTCTCAACCAACAAGGACTTGGACGATCCCACACGAATGGTTTACACGAAACAGGAGTGGTTCAAGACTCGCGAGGAGATGAACGCCATTTTCTCGGATGTGCCTGAGGCGTTGTCCAACACCGTTGAGATTCTCGACAAGGTAGAGATTTACAGCATAGACCATGGCCCCATCATGCCGTTCTTCCCCATTCCAGAGAGCTTCGGCACGGAGGAGGAGTGGCACTCCAAGTTCACGAAAGAGCAATTGTATAAGGAGTTTACCACCGATGAGAATGGCGAGAATCCATTGCCCAAGGAAAAGGCCGATGCCGTGATAGAGCGCCTTGGAGGTTACGACAAGGTTTACCGCATCAAGTTTGAGGCCGACTACCTTGCCAAGCTCGCCTATGATGGCGCGCGCAAGCGATATGGAGACCCCATTCCCGATGACGTGAAGGAGCACGTCAAGTTTGAGCTTCACGTCATGAAGACCATGGGTTTCCCGGGCTACTTCCTCATCGTGCAAGACTTTATCAATGCCGCACGCGACAAGTTGGGCGTGTGGGTCGGTCCTGGTCGTGGTTCCGCGGCAGGTTCCGTGGTGGCTTATTGCTTGGGTATCACAAAGATAGACCCACTCAAATACGACTTGCTTTTTGAGCGTTTCCTCAACCCTGACCGTGTGAACTTGCCTGATATTGATACCGACTTCGACGACGATGGCCGCGGAAAGGTGTTGCAATGGGTCATGGACAAGTATGGCAAGGACAACTGCGCGCATATCATCACCTATTCGAGCATGGCGACGAAAAACTCCATTGCCGACGTGGCGCGAGTGGAGAAGTTGCCCTTGGCGCGTGCCAACGAGCTCAAGAAAGCCATTCCCGACCGTTTGCCAGATGGCATGAAGATGAACCTTGCCAACGCCATCAAGTGTACGCCGGAGCTTCGCGAGGCCGAGAGCTCCATGGATCCGAGGGAGCGCAACACCATAAAATACGCGCGGATGCTCGAAGGCACCATCAGGGGCACGGGCATTCACGCTTGCGGCTTCATCATTTGCCGTGACCCGATAAGCGATTGGGTGCCAGTGTCAACGGCCGATGACCCCGACTTCCCCGACAGGAAGTGTGACGTGACGCAATATGACGGTCATGTCATCGAGTCGACCGGACTCATCAAGATGGACTTCCTCGGTTTGAAGACGCTTTCCGAGTTGAAGGAAGCCGTGAAGGTTGTCAAGCAGACCACGGGCGAGGACATAGACCTCGATACTATTCCCATTGACGACGAGCTGACCTACAAGCTCTATCAAGAGGGTCGTACCATAGGCACGTTCCAGTTTGAGTCGCCTGGCATGCAGAAGTATCTTAAGGAACTTCACCCTACCGTGTTCGAGGACCTCATAGCTATGAACGCCCTTTACAGGCCGGGACCTATGGATTACATTCCTGAGTTCATCGCCCGAAAGAAAGACCCGAGCCGCATCAAGTATGACATTCCTTGCATGGAAAAATACTTGAAAGACACCTATGGCATTACGGTCTACCAAGAGCAGGTCATGCTTTTGTCGCGACAGCTCGCCAACTTCACGCGAGGTGAGAGTGACGCCTTGCGTAAGGCCATGGGTAAGAAGAAAAAGGCTATCGTCGACGCCATGAAGCCTAAGTTTCTCAAGCAGGGCGCGGAAAATGGCCACGACCCGAAGATATTGGAGAAGATATGGGGCGACTGGGAGAAGTTTGCCTCCTACGCCTTCAACAAGTCGCACGCCACTTGCTATTCCTGGGTGGCTTACCAAACGGCTTATCTCAAGGCCCACTATCCAGCCGAATACATGGCCGCCCTCATGACGCGCCGTTTCTCCGACATTGGCGAGATAACCAAGCTCATGGAGGAGTGCAAGTCGTTGGGCGTGCCCACGCTTGGGCCGAGTGTCAACGAGAGTTATGCCGAGTTTGGCGTCAACGACAAGGGAGAGATAAGGTTTGGCCTGTCTGCCATCAAGGGCATGGGATCCGCCGCGGCAGCCGCCATTGTCAGCGAGCGCAAGGCCAACGGCCCATACAAGGACATTTACGACTTCGCGGAGCGTGTCAGTTTGAAGGATGTCAACCGCAAGGCGTTTGAGAGCCTTGCCCTCAGTGGTGGTTTCGATTGCTTCGGGCTAATGCGCGAGCAGTATCTCGCGTCCAATTCCAAGGGCGAGGTCTTCCTCGACAGTTTGGTGCGCTTTGGCCAGCAATACCAGCAGGACAAGAAAGAGCAAGCCAACTCCTTGTTCGGCTCCATGGGCACGGAAGTGGCTGTGGCACTGCCGCAAGCCCCGAAGACGGAGGAGTGGAGCAGCATAGAGAGGCTGAGCCGTGAGAAAGAATTGGTTGGCATATATCTGTCGGCACATCCTCTCGACGATTTCTCCATTGTCTTGAACAATATGTGCAACACCACCTGTGTTGAGGTTGGCGACCGCGGAAAGCAGGAGGAACTGGCGCAGCGCGAGGACATCACCTTCGGCGGTATCGTGACCAAGGTGACACAGAAGTTCACCAAGCGCGGCAGTCCTTTCGGCCTTGTCACGCTTGAGGATTTCAGTGGATCCGGCGAGATAGCGCTCTTTGGCGAGGAATGGGGAAAATGGAACGGAAGGCTCTCCATGGGCTGCTCGGTGTTTATCAAGGCGAGATACGTTAAGCTCTATCCCACGAGCCAGTCTTATTCGTTGGCGATACAAAACGTGGAGTACCTCCAGACCGTGAAAAACGAGCGCATTGAGAAATTCACCATAAACGTGCCCAGCAAGGTCATCGACGACACGCTGGTCAGCGACTTGATGTCCATCATCGGCGACACGCCAGGGCCTACGGAGCTGTATTTCAACGTCATAGACGAGGAGAGCCATGTCAACGTGCTCTTGCGGTCAGACAAGCAGCAAATAGAGGTCGGCAAGAAACTCGTGCAATACATTGATGAGAGAGCAGACATGAGTTATCATGTCAATTAACAATAACAATAAACAAACAAAAATAAGCAACAATGAAGATTTCGATCAAATCCTTGGACAACATCCATGAGGCAGCTCGGGAGTTTATCAAGAACATGGGCACTGGCCACGTGTTCGCCTTTTATGGCAAGATGGGAGCTGGCAAGACGACATTCATTAAGGCTGTGTGCGAAGAGCTTGGCGTGGAAGACGTCATCACCTCGCCGACCTTTGCCATCGTCAACGATTATACTTCTTCCAAAGACGACAGCCACATATTCCATTTCGACTTCTACCGTATCAAGAAACTGGAGGAGGTCTACGACATGGGCTACGAGGACTATTTCTATAGCGGCAGCCTTTGTTTCATAGAGTGGCCGGAGCTCATCGAGGACATACTTCCTGGCGATGCCGTGAAAGTGACCATTACGCAACTTGAGGACGGCAGCAGGGTAGTGGAGTTCTGATATTAATATTTTTTTGCGTAAAGTTTGCCAGAATGAAAGTATTTGCTTACTTTTGCAAATAAACATTACTTAATTAAGAAAGGAATACACAATGACAGTAGAAGTAACGGCTGACAACTTTGAGAAGCTGAAGAATGGCGACCTGCCACTTGTTGTTGACTTGTGGGCAACATGGTGTGGTCCATGCCGCATGGTTGGCCCAATCATGGAGGAGCTCTCAAACGAATATGAGGGTAAGGTCGTGGTAGGCAAGTGCGACATTGAGGAAAACGAGGACATACCCATGCAATATGGAGTGCGCAATATCCCGACAATCCTGTTTTTCAAGAACGGACAGCTCGTCGACAAGTTCGTAGGAGCCGCAGCCAAGGGCAAGTTCCAAGAGAAGTTCGACAAGCTCATTGAGGGTTAAGGAGTTTCTTTACCATTCAATAAGGATTCATCATCAATCTCATAAAAAGGCGGAAGCCCTAAGAGAAATACAACGTCTCTTAGGGCTTCCGCCTTTTTGTTTTGCCTTTTGTTCAGCCTTGGCTGCAAGTTATAAGGCTTTTTTCTTCCTCACGCTATGCTGTCGAGGAAGAGCAGCAGCCTGTTGGTGACATTCACGGCAGACACGCCACTGTCGAAGTCGAGCGACACGAGGTTCAGTTGTGGGAACATTGCCTTCAGCTTCTTTTCAATGCCTTTCGACACTATGTGGTTGGCTATGCACCCGAAAGGTTGCAGGCTTGCCACGTTGTTCACGCCTTGCTTCACCATGCTGATGATGTCGCTTGGCAGCAGCCATCCCTCGCCAAACTGTGCCGCGAGCGACACCACGCCGTTCACCTCCTTTGCCTCGTCGAAGATGTTGGTGAAAGGACGGAAGTAGCGGAATCTTGACGCTATGCTGTTCACCTTTTTCTCGCGCCGCCAGATGAGGCTGTATACGCTCTTTATCAAGAAATCGGGCACATGGCTGCATTTCAGCCCCATGTGCTTTTGCACGATTGCGTTGACAAACTCTTGCAGGAAGAATGGCAAGAGCAGCGGCGGCACCACCTCGCATCCGCTGTCGATGATTCGGCGCTCAAGGAATTGGTGGGCAAACGGATTGAACTTCAAGAATATCTCGCCCACGATGCCCACGGCGGGCAAATCCTTGTCGTCCGTGATGTCGTCGAAGTCCTTAGCCGCTTGCGCTATGAGGCGCATGAGACCTTTCGGGTCGTTGTCCAGTATGGGCTTGGCAGCGGCGGAGAGATATTCCTCGCGCAGCTGTTCCGCCTTGTTGCTGAACTGTCCGCCCACGAGGAACGCGTCTTTCTTCAGCCGGCTCACGGAGCCGTGATAGAGTTTCGAGATGGTGTCGCCATAGATGAATGTCGTCACGATGATGGGAGCCATTTTCAGCCATGGCACGTTCAGCTCACCGTCTTGCTCCTTGTCGTCGCTGGCGCTTGTCGATACCCCCAATGTGATGAGAGGCACGTCCTTGAACCCGTTGGCGTTCATGGCGCGGCGTATCAGGGCGGCGTAGTTGGTGGCGCGGCATTGGCCCCCCGTCTGTGTCATCACGGCGGAAATCTCCTTTGGGTCGTATTTGCCCGACCGCAACGCCTTCACGAAGTCGCCCACGATGAGTGTTGCGGGATAGCATACCTCGTTGTTGGCGTATTTCAGTCCGAGCTCTGCGCTGGTGATGTCGCTTGGCGGCAACACCTCCACGTCCCAGCCAAGGAGCTTGCAGAGTGGGGGAAGGAGTGGAGTGAGATATTCGGTGAAATATGGCGCGAGTATCTTCTTGTTTTGCGGCTTTACGTCTGGCGTGCCAGTCTTGTCCGTGCGCTCGTCGCTCACGTCCTTGCCGTTGGCTTCCTTCTTGCTTGCCTTCCCGTTGAGGCTCTCTATGAGCGACCTCACCCTGAGCCTCAGCGAGCCCACGTTGCTCACGTCGTCGATCTTCAGCAGGGTGTAAGGCTTGCCGTGAACGCTCATGATGTGGCGAATCTCATCTTGTATGAACGAGTCGGGACCGCAGCCAAACGAGGTCATTTGTATGAAATGCACGTCGTCGGGTTGTGTAGCGCACCATTGGCCCGACTTGATTATGCGGTTCATGTAGGCCCATTGCCTCACGAGATAAGTGTCTCCGGTGCCCGTCCGCATGTCGTTGCGCACTATGTCGTCGGAAATCACGTTCACGCCGAGCGAGGCGATCATGTCGGAGAGCTTGTGCTGGATGAGTGGGTCGGTATGGTATGGACGGCCGGCGAGCAAAATGGTGAGCCTGTGCTGGCGTCGGCTGTTTGCCAATATCTCCTTTGCCTTCTTGCTAATGGCTTCCACAAACTCTTTTTGCGCCTTCACTGCCGCGTCGAAGGCTTTCCGGCGTGTCTTCGCGCCTATGCCGTAGCCTTTCAAGAAATGGTCGAGCTGCTTTACGAGCAACTTCTCGTCGCGGAAATTTATTACCGGCGACACCACCTCTGCCTGAAGGCTCATTGCCGACTTGATGACATCAGAGTAGGCCGACACTATCGGGCAGTTGTAGCTGTTGATGTTTCGGTCATCGTCTTGGTGCTCAAACACCACATAGGGCATGAAGATAAACTTGTTTTGGTTTGGCAATGCCGCGAGCCGCTCATCGAGCTCCTTCACGTGCGAGTGCACGAGCTTGGCCGGGAAGCAGATGTTGTCGCTCATCACCGAGCCGAGCGCGCTCTCGTAGCGGCGGAAGTTGCTCTCCGAACTCAACATGACCTCAAAGCCAGCTGTGGTGAAGAGGGCGTGCCAGAACGGGAAGTCCTCATACATGTTGAGTATTCGGGGTATGGCAACCACGGTCTTCTCTTTTCTTGACGTGCCGTCGGTGGTGTCGTTGTCCTCCTCGCTCCTGTCGAAAAGCAAGTGGTATTTGTAGGTGTATATGTTGTCGCCCTTGGCGTCGTTCTTGCCCTTGTTGTTGAACACGCGCTCGCATTTGTTGCCCGAATAGAACCTCCTGCCTCCCGCGAAAAGATAGCGTGTCACGAAGCAGTGGTTCTCGCAACCCTTGCAGTTGAGCAGTTTTGTGTCGTATTCCGACATGTCGAGCAGCTCGTCCACGCTGCTGTCGCGTTGCTGTTCATTGGCGTTGCTGTCGGCTATGGCGTGCAGGGCGCAGCCGTAGGCACCCATCATCTCGGGCATATTGCTTCGCGCCACCTCCTTGCCGGTGAGTATCTCGAAGGCCCTCACCACGGAGTCGTTTTTCATCGTGCCGCCTTGCACCACGATGCTTGCGCCCAGGTCGTCGTTGCCATGGAGCTTGAGCACCTTGAACAGGCAGTTGCGCACCACCGAATAGCTCAGGCCCGCGGCTATGTCTTCTACCGTGGCGCCCTCGCGCATCACCTGTTTCACCTTTGAGTTCATGAACACCGTGCAGCGCGTGCCGAGGTCACAAGGCTTGTCGGCATGGCAGGCTGCCTTGGCGAAGTCTTCTATCTGATAGCCCAATCCCTTGGCGAAGGTCTGTATGAACGTGCCGCAGCCCGACGAGCACGCCTCGTTGAGCTCCATGCGGGTCACGGCTCCGTTGTCCACGAAAATGGCCTTCATGTCCTGGCCGCCAATGTCGAGGATGAAGCTCACGTCGGGCATGAGCCTCTCCGCCGCGCGATAGTGCGCCATGGTCTCTATTATGCCGCTGTCGAGGTTGAAGGCAGCCTTGATGAGCTCCTCGCCGTAGCCTGTGGAGCACGAGCCCACGACGTGGATGTCGGCTCCTGCCTCGGTGGCTTTCGCCTTGAGGCGTTTCAGGCCTTCCTTCACGGCCTTGATGGGGTTGCCGAGGTTCATGGAATAGTCGGAGAACACTATCTGCCCCGCGTCCTCGCCCAAGGCGCGCACGGCGATTATCTTAGTTGTCGTGGAACCGGAGTCTATTCCGATGACCACTCGCTCTTCGCCTTGGCGCATGGGGTAGACCTTTGTGGCATATTTGTCCTTGCTCCTCAGCCACGCCTGGTGCTCTTCCTCCGAGGCGAACAGCGGGTCGAGCTTTTCCTCCACGTCCACTTTCCCTTGCTTGCCGCACGCTACAGCGCAAGCGTGCAGGGGCGTGTTGAGGCGATTTTTCAGCGTGTCAAGGCTGATGGGCGATGCACCCTCGGCCCTTATCGCGCAGCCGAGGGCTGGTATGAGGTTGCTCTCTTTCAAGACGATGAAGTCGGAAG
>DAINOS010000038.1:0-17131 GCA_036743855.1 Prevotella sp.
AAAGAGCTAACATCGATAATCCACAAATAAAACATGCCGGCACGGACGTTAAAGTCCCGTGCCGGCATGTTGGCGTTTTAGAGCCTACCACCGCTATATTACCTTATACGATAAGTTATAGCCATATTTTGGCCTTAACTCATCATATAAGTTTTTTATATTTTCACAAGCGTATCTGAAAGATTTGAAAGATTGCTACGCCGCACACGGCTACGCGGTGATTAACAAATGCCTTGCACGGGGTCCGCCCGTGCAAGGCATTATGTGAACAGAAAAACGCTTCGCCAAAGAATGTCTTTAGCGAAGCGTCTCGTGAGTGTGTTTATCTATCGGTGATTATTATTTCACCACATATTTCTTGCCGTTCTTGATGAGCACGCCCTTGGCGTTCTTGCCCACGCGCTGACCAGCAAGGTTGTAGACGGGAGCGTCAGCAGAATCAACATCAGTTGTGATGTTGTTGATGCCAGTTGTTGTTGGAGCAGAAATAGGGGCAAGCTCTTTAACGATCTTTCCGCTTAATTTAGCAGTAACAAGAATACCAGTTACGTCATAACCTTCGCCATCAGTGATTGCGACATCAGTCTTGAACTTGTCATAAACCATAACCTTGTTATCACCACTCACAAGATATTTGTTAGTGAAAGTACCCTCTTCTTCTGTCGTGATTTTTACATTTTCAACAGTAACGAGGTCACAAAGATACTTGTCTGTTGAGAGGTCAGCTACAGAAACCTTTGTAGGAGCAACTGCTTCACCATCAGTTATTGTAAGCTTTTCGGCAGAAGTATTAGTTGACTTTGCAGCCTCGGGCATCTCGTTGTATGGAGAGTATTTTACTTCTACAGTACCATTAAGGATCTGGTTTACATTCAAGTCTAAATCCGTGTTGAAGAACTGGATTGCTCCAGATGCATCACGAATGTAATATTCTGTGTTTGTAGCACCTGACTTAGTCGTGTAAACATTCTTGTAAAGAACCTGTGCATTTGTAAGAGTCAATATGGCAGTTGTACCACTTTTCAAGGCTTTGAATGCGGCGATATTCGCTGCCTTTGTTGTTTCTTCTGCTGGAGGTGTTGGGGTCTCGCCACCACCTTGACCATCTGAAGAAATAACTGCGGAAGAAAAATTAAATTGTCCCGCATTCTTGTCTGTTTTAGTTCCATATTTGTTCTCATCTCCAACTGTCAAAGTTATAGCAGTCGAACCTTTGGCATTCTCCCAAGTTGTTGTTTTAGCTTCTTTGTCAATTGTTATTGTTCCTTCTGAAGCAGTTATGTCTGCCCACTGTTTCAGACCTGCAGTAGACATTGCAAAAACAATTTTTGTCATCTTTGCACCAGTTATAGTCAAAGAATTTTTTGCATAATGACGCAAATCCTTTGTAGTAGGGTTTTGGGTTGGTTTTGCTGAACCATTGTTTTTAACTGCTGCAAATGTAAAGTCGCCAGACTTAAATGTGTAACCATCATCTGTAGTTGTGACTGTTTGCTTCGTGAAATCAATAGTTGTTTCACCAGCAAATGCAAAGTTGCAAATGAATGCAAGAATTGCAATGAATGAATAGCGTAAAAGTTTGTTCATAAGCTAATTTGTTAAATGGTTAATTAATTGATTCTAAGTTATTGTTTGAATGGTGCCACGTTATATGGCATTTCATGTTCTTGCTGCAAAGATAGGCAATAAATCTTAAACCATCCCCAAAAATGCCAATAATTTTATATTAAAATCGTGTCACAAGCAGGGGCGGGCCCTGTGCCCGTCCGCAACCAATGTTTACGCATCGACAAACTCAAAGCATATGTCCATTCGGGACGCGGACGGCCACAGGGGCCGCACCCTGCATTGAGGTTGAAAAACAACGCGAATATTATCATTTAGTGATTTCGCAGTTAGTAATTCAAAAAACACTAACCACTTTAATCTTCCTCTATTATCCAGCCGCCGAGCGTGCGCTTCGCGCTGTCATAGTTGACACCGATTTTCACGAGGCGCTTGCCAGAGGCAGAATAGGGCACGAGATAGCCCTTGTCGTCTATCTGACGGAGTGCCGCCTCGGCGGAGCCATCATATTTCAGTTCCGAGAGGTAGTTGGGCGCGAGGCTGCGGAACATGCCCAAACGCACCTCCTTGTTGGGATAGTCGAGGACGAAGCGATTGGTCATGCGGTTGTATTTTTTTATGGTGAGGTAACCGCTCTGGTAGAGCAGCGGCAGGGCTGTGGTCATCTGCTCGGGCGACACGTCGAAGTCGTCGACAGAGGCCGACTTGCCCTCAATGTCGCGAATGCCGACATGGAACTTCCGCATCACGTTTATTATATACGATGGCGTGCCGGAGCCAAACCAATAGCTGCCAAGGTCTTGGTGCGACATGGCGAGGATGAGACTGAAGGGGTTGAACACATCCTCGGAACATTCGCTGAAATGGTAGCCGTCATAATAGTTTGTCAGCTCACTGAGCATTTCGTCGTAGCTCTTGCCAAGACCTTGGGCAAACAACTCCACATCGCGCCGCTCATGTCGAAATGCAGCACGGGGTGCCTCACCCAATCTTTTTCGTAGTCGGCGATGGCGAGACCCTTGAACAGCTCCTTGCGGCCATCATAGTAGGCATGGAGCGTGGAGGCGAAGAGCGACTTGCCGAACCGCCTCGGGCGGCTCAAGAAAACGAACTTCAGGCCTCGCTTCAAGAAGTCAACGATGTATCCCGTCTTGTCCACATAAACATAATCGCCTTCGATGACATTCTGGAACGTCTGAATCCCGATTGGGTATCTCCTTATCTCCTCTTCCATGACTTTTCATTATTTTGTCGCTAAGTTACGAAAAATATCCTATATCATGGCTAAAAGACGAACAAAAAGCGTAAATTTGCAGAAAACCATATATATTTTTATTTATACCTCAACATGAACAAGCAACTAATCAGCAAGACGATGGCCACGTTGGCTCTCGCCGCTATGTCTACGCTATCCGCCGTGGCTGGCGACAACGTGAAGGCTCCCGCCCCGATACTGCCCCTGCCCGAGCAGAAGCAGGTGGACTGGCAGAAGATGGAGACCTATGCCTTCATCCATTTCGGCCTCAACACGTTCAACGACCGCGAGTGGGGCTACGGCGACTCCGACCCCAAGACATTCAACCCCAAGCGCCTCGACTGTGAGCAATGGGCGCGCACGCTCGTGGCAGCCGGCATGAAGGGCGTGATCCTCACCGCCAAGCACCACGACGGCTTCTGCCTCTGGCCCTTCGCCGGCAACGACTACAACGTGAGCCGGTCGCCCTGGCGCAATGGCAAGGGCAACGTGGTGCGCGAGCTGGCAGACGCCTGCAAGAAATACGGATTGAAGTTCGCCGTGTATCTCTCGCCGTGGGACCGCTCGCGCGCCGAGTATGCCACGCCGCAATACCTGCCCTATTTCTACGCGCAGCTGCGCGACCTCATGACCAACTACGGCAAGGTGTTTGAGGTGTGGTTCGACGGTGCCAACGGTGGCGACGGCTACTATGGCGGAGCCAAGGACAGGCGCACCATAGACCGCAAAAACTATTACAACTACCCCCGCATCTTCGCCATGCTCGACAGCCTGCAGCCGCAAGCCGTGGTCTTCGGCGACGGCGGCCCCGGATGCCGATGGGTGGGCAACGAGAAGGGTTTCGCCGGCGAGACCAACTGGTCGTTCCTGCGCAAGGGCGAGGTCTACCCGGGCTACCCCAAGTACCCCGAACTTCAATATGGCCATGCCGACGGCAACCAGTGGACGGCGGCGGAATGCGACGTGTCCATTCGCCCGGGATGGTTCTATCACCCCGAGGAGGACGACAAGGTGAAGTCGCCTGAGCAACTCGTGGACCTCTACTACCGCAGCGTGGGCCACAACGCCACCTTCCTGCTCAACTTCCCCGTGGACCGCGATGGTCTCATCCACCCCATCGACTCTGCCAACGCCGTGGCGTTTCACAAGATAATAGAGCGCGAGCTTGGCCACAACCTCGTGGCTGGCATAGTGCCCAAGGTCTCCAGCACGCGCGGCAAGCAGTTCGCGGCAAAGGCCATGACCGACAACTCGTGGGACACCTATTGGGCCACGCCCGATGGGGTGACGACGGGCGACATAGAGTTCCGCCTGAAGAAGCCGCAGCTCATGAACCGCATCATGCTGCAGGAATACATTCCCCTTGGGCAGCGCGTGAGGAAGTTCAGCGTGGAATATCTCACCACAGATGGCTCTTGGAAGGTCGTGGAACAGCCCGAGCAGACCACCACGATAGGCTACAAGCGCCTCTTGCGCTTCGCCACGGTGAAGACGAAAGGCATACGCGTGCGCATCCTCGACGCGCGCGGCCCGCTGTGCATCAACAACATCGGCGTCTACTATGGCGGCAAGGACTCGCAACTGTCGTGGAGCAAGGCGGCTGAGGACATCAAGTCGCTGCCGCTAACCGTCAACGAGCTGGGCGACGACGCCCTCGTGATGGACCTCGGCAAGCCTGTCGATGTCAACACGCTGCAATACCTGCCCGTGCAGGGCGACAAGCCCACTGGCCTGATCCACACCTACACCATCAGCACGTGCAACGCCAACGGCAACACGATCAGCACACTCGCCTCGGGCGAGTTCTCCAACATACAGAACAACCCGATAGCGCAGACCGTCAGCTTCAAGACCGTCAAGACGCGCTACATCAAGCTCAAGGCCGACCGCATGGTCAACCCGGGCGAGAAGATCCGCTACAGCAAGATTGGCGTGAACATGAGATAAGTGTCTTTCTTTCACACATTTCGCTTCACACGGATTAAAAAGATTTGAAAGATGTCGGCTTCGCCGATTACGCATACCGTCTATCAACGGCTTTGCAGGGGCGGGCATATAACAACGATGAATATTATAAAAACAACAGGTACAACCCATACAACAAGTACAACATTGTGTGCGTGACAAGCATAAAAGTTGTTTTGGTTGTATGGGTTGTATAGGTTGTTTTTAACAATCTTAATGTTTTGTTGCTATATACATATAAAAACCATTCGCGCATTGGCGCGTAATCTAATAGCATCCCACTTATTTCCTCATAAAAACGTGCTATTTCTTGGCTATTCCCTCATAAAAGTGTATCTTCGCACCCAACATTCCCTCATAAAAATGTAGTAGAGGACAGGATATTCCCTCATAAAAATGTAAATGGCATGAGAAGAGACATATATAACAGACTGAAAGATTGGAAGTTGTCAGACAATAGGAAGCCTTTGATCATGTATGGTGCCAGGCAAGTGGGCAAGACATACATCATCAAGGAGTTTGGAAAACATGAGTTCGCCAACATGGTCTATGTCAACTGCTACAAGAACGAGACCATCGCCCAACTCTTCCAAGAAGATGTCAATATCGACCGAATACTCATCGGGCTGTCCGCTTTCACACGACAAGCCATAACACCTGGCAAGACTCTTGTTTTTCTTGACGAGATACAAGAGATACCACCCGTATTGTCTTCGCTCAAATACTTTTGCGAGAACAAGCCGGAGCTTCATGTCATCGTGGCAGGTTCGCTGCTTGGCGTGATGAACATGAAAGGTGAATCATACCCTGTGGGCAAGGTCGACATCATGCACCTCTACCCTATGACCTACGAGGAATATCTATTGGCCAACAACGAGGAACAACTCGTGGATATACTTAAACTCGGCGACAAGGTGCTCATCAACAGTCTCGCGCCTAAATACATCGACTATCTCCGCCAATACTATTTCGTGGGAGGAATGCCCGAGGCGGTGCTCAACTTCACCCTGCACCACGACCCTATGAAGGTGAGAGACATCCAGCAGAACATCTTGACGGCATACGAGGCAGACATCAGCAAGCATACCGCCGACCAGACCCAGCGAGTAAGAATGGTGTGGCAATCAATCCCGGCACAATTGGCTCGCGAGAACAAGAAGTTCGTCTATGGTGCCGTACGGAAAGGAGCGAGAGCCAAAGATTTCGAGATAGCCATCCAATGGCTGATCGACGCAGGCCTCGTTCACAAGGTTGAGCGGACGAGAGAAGCCAAAGTCCCACTGAAATTCTATGCTGACATGGAAGCGTTCAAACTTTATTTGCTCGACGTGGGCTTGTTGGGGGCACTCACGATGACACCACCCGACCAGATACTTATCGGCGACAATGTTTTCAGCGAGTACAAGGGAGCCTTCACCGAGAATTTTGTCCTGCAAGAAATGAAGACGATACCCAACCTGCCTGTCTATTATTACAGCAAGGACAACTCCACGCAAGAGATAGACTTCATCGCACAAGCAGGAAGTAATGTTCTACCGATAGAGGTAAAAGCTGAAGTGAACGTTAAAGCCAAGTCGCTTTCCGCCTTCATCAACCACGACTTCGCCTCCCTTCACCTGAAAGGCATACGCTTCTCCATGCTCGGGTTCCACGACCAAGGGTGGATGGAAAACGTGCCACTGTTCGCGGCAAAGGAATATATCTCGCAAAATAGGGAAACGCCTATGTTAAAATAGGGGAAAAAGATGCCGTGGCCTACGTTTTTGCCGTAACTTTGCAGACAGAAGAATAAAAAAAAGGACAAAGAATTATGATGTGCAAGTCATTCATTATCGGCGTGTCGGCACTGCTGCTTCTCGGCAGTTGCGACACTTACACGGGCACAGGCGCCTACATGGGCAGCACCCTGGGTAGCATCTTCGGTTCGGCTATCGGCGGCATCGCCGGAGGCCCTCACGGCAGCGATGTTGGCACGATAGTTGGTATGGTGGGCGGAGCCGTGGCTGGAGCCGCCATTGGCCAAGCCACCGACCAGAAGCAGCAGGCACAGCGCGAGGCCGACATCGCCGACATGCGCGCGAGAAGAGCCGAGAGGCAAGCCAGGAGCCAAGGCTCATACCCCGACTACAACTACAACAACAATGGGTATGACAACAACAGCGACAGCTCATACGGCTCAAACAGCGGTAGCGGCTTCGACGCCAACAACGGGGGCGACGACCGCATCTACGACTTCAAGGGCTCCGACTACAGCGGCAACTACAGCGCGCAGCAGCCTAACGTGAACATGCCCATGGAGTCGAGCGTGGAGAGCCTTGCCGGAAACCTGAAATACACTCCCGACATTGAGATAAAGAACGCGCGCTTCGTCGATGACAACCAAGACGGCAAGATAGAGCGCGGCGAGCTGAGCAAGGTCATCTTCGAGGTCTACAACCGCGGCAACCACACGCTCTACGACATCGTGCCCACGGTGGTGGAGGCCTCGGGCAACCGCCACATCATCATCTCGCCAAACATGCACGTGGAGTCGATACAGCCGGGCAAGGGCATCAGGTACACCGCCCTCGTGAAGGCCGACGACCGCCTGAAGGACGGCAACGCCCACTTCTGCGTCAGCGTGGTGCAGGGCGACAAGAAAATAAGCAAGGTCTGCGAGTTCAACATCCCCACGGTGAGATAAGTCGCACGGGAGTATATTTAAAAACAACAGGTACAACTCATACAACAAGTACAACACCTGTGTATGTGACAAGCATGAAGGTTGTTTGGGTTGTATGTGTTGTAAAGGTTGTTTTTAAATATTTGTATAAACTAATTGTACACAACTACTTATTAAATCAAGAATTCTCTCCGAACTTTTTGAGGCTGTCTCCCTAACTATTGTAATCCGTTTTGAGCTTTACAAAATCTTCACTTTTAGAGGCGAATTGTGTATAGAGCCTTTCTATAACAACATTCTTTTGTACTGCAACTCGACGTTGGAGTATTTCCTTGTTAGTCTCTGAGAGACGTTATATGAACCTATTCAACAACTTTCCATTCTCCTCCATTACGCGAGCCTCCGATGCGAATAATCCGATTACTTTGCTTCAACTTCTTGATATGGTAAGCAACCCCATCTTCTGTTATACCGCATTGGGATGCAATCTCTTTTGCCGTGACCTTTGGATTGTTTCTTATTATTTTGAAAATAGTTTCCGTAGTATTGGCAGGAGTTTCCGTAGTCATAGATGGAGTTTTCGTAGTCGTTTTCGTAGTATTAGCTTGAGTTTCCGTAGGTATGTTATGAGTTTCCGTAATACTCTTAGTATTTCTATCCAGTTTTAGTATAGTTTCTATCCTGTCAGGATTATCCTTTTCTTCAACTGTTGGCGTGCTCCAACCATTATCCTTCCACCCTTTTGCTATTACATCGGCACCAGTACCACCCTTTTCTCCAATACCCAAGAATACAAACATCTTTTGGATGATAGGGTTTCTGCACACACTATGTCCGCCTTCGTAGTATTCTTCCATGCTGATAAGCATTGTACCAGGGTTGGACAATACAATACGGTCGAAGTATCTGTCGATAACAATATTACCTCTCACTGTGTATGCCGCATGAATAAGACTATTAGCAAAAGCCTCTCGCAAAGCTACATGAGCAGTGGTAGTCGTATTCCTTATTTGATTATTGTCAAGACTGAATGGTACTGGTAAAGCATGTTGCAACAAAGGAAGGACACGAGTGAAGAATTGGTAAATGTTAGCCTCCCATGTTCCATCTGGGTATATACGATTGGTCCAACGCATCTGAGGGTCATCACTCAAATGTTCACGATAATCAGGAAAAAACTCTTGGCAACATTCAGGGTCTGTAATGCTGTTTGTCTTGCCAAACATCAACATTCCAGCAACGGTAAACCCTTCTGTAGATGTTGCTCTGTCTTTTCGATAGGCACCTATGATTTCCAAAAACTGTTTATCATTAAGCTCAGTCCACGGATGGTTTTCATGCTTAATGTCATATGCACGGCGATATTGGTGCAGCGTCTGTAAATCAATGTCATCAATGGAATAACCTCGTAGAATTCGAGAATCAGCAGATGCCTTCATGTTGTTGGCATCCGAATACATCTGCTTTATCTCATCATCAGTACATAGATAATCGCCTTCGTCCCTGCGCTTATAAGTATGTCCAAACGGGGTAAGTGTAAGGTGAATGGGGCGCAAGTCATATTGCGCACGAGGTATTCTGAAGGCAAGTAGATATTGCCCTCCGTCAGTCTTTATTTCTTCTATGTCGCTCTCAACCAACAATGGAATATTTACGCACGACTTATTGTGTGCATCATCCCAAAACTGTTTCCTATATTTGGCAACAAGTTCTTCAGAAAGACCATCTGGCGTGAATTTATGATTCTTCTCTTTCACTCCCAACACAATTGTTCCTCCATTGGTATTGGCTAATGCCGAGAAAGAACGCCAAAATTCAGCCTTTGGGAAACCGCCAGCAGCTGACTTATACTCAACTTCGGAATTTTCCTTCAGTTGGAGTTTTAAGCGTATTTGGTCTGCAATGTTCATATTCTAAAATTGATTTTTTGCGAATTATATATTAGAGCCATTTTACCATATAGCCATCTTTTCAAAAGGATTGTCGTTTTTGTTATGCATGTGGTTATGTGCCTTTTTAATCTCTTCTTTAATTTGAATTTTCATTAGTTTTTAATGTATAGCGTTCTGCTAATTCTTTTAATAAACCATTTGCCATATATCGTTTTATTCTTTTGTTAAACTTTTTCTATTGCTTCTTTTGGTATGTATGCCGTAGCCACCAAGCATCCATCAAAGAGTTCCACCAAAACCCTCTGCTGTCCTGCAATCCTTGCCACTCTGCCACGTATATTCTTAAACTCACCTTCTGTAATCACGACTTCATCCCCTAACTTATATTTGATATTCTCCGAAGTAACAGGGATGATGTGAGGATTATGTATCGAGGTTAAACGGATGAAATTGTCCATAGCCGCATCTGAAATGACAAGAGGAGGATTCTTGGTTGGCGCATTTTCAAAATGTGTGGTATGGTCGTAATAGTAGCTCAGCAATGCTTTATTTTCAAGAGCCTTGATATTCTTGTCTTGCAAAAGTGAGTCAACTTGTTCTGCTGATGCATGAACAAACATGAATGAGGGGATGAGAGGCTCTGTTGTTATTCGTCTCTTTCCTTGCTTTCTTACCTCTTTATACCGTAAAGGAACATAACATTCAAGTCCTTTGGCTTCAACGTATGCTTTTGCCTTGACAACACGTCCATATGTAACTCTCAAAACAAACCATTGCCTGTTTTCGGAAGGCACGTTCTCTACCGACACCCCACCTTCGTTATTTGAGATGGAGGGCGTGCAAAAGGTAAGTCTTGCACTTGGACACGATGAACCTGTGTCAGTAGGTTGCCCATTATACAATGAAGCGTCAGCCGTTAAATGCTGTTTGGTATTATCATCCAATGTCCTGTTCAGAGGTTTAGATTAAAACCAATAGACTTTTCTTGATAGAATTGTCAATTATTGACCCCAAAAGTAAAGAATCTTATTCAGACGAAAGAATAAATCATTGGAAATCTTTACTTTGAAACACATTTCTGTATTTTGAAGTGATTTGTAGTATTGAATGCCGACGGCTTCACGCTTCAATGCCGTCGGCCTTACGCTTGAATCGTGGCGGCTTTACGCTTGAATCGCGACGGCTTTACGCTTGAATCGCGTCGCGATTCAAGCGTAAGGCCGAAAGTTTGGGCGGACAGTGATGATTTGCAGTGATATTTTCTCGCGTATGGATATGATTTCTTATCTTTGTGGTCAAACGATTGACAATACCATGCCTTCACAGATATATAACGAGACGTATGAGCCGGAGTCGGCAACAAACTTCTTCGACGAACTGGGAAACGCCATCAAGCACAGGCCCGATTACCACAAGGTGTATCAGGCTTACAGCCAGGTCTTTCAGCAGTTTATCAATCAGCAGACAAGCCAGACCCGATTGAATCTTGGCGGTCCTTTCGCCAAGACCGACTATCTGCTGAAGGAGCACAGGGCATCGCGAAAGCTCATAAAGACGACCAACGACACGAGAGTGAGGTTGAGAAAATGCCATGACATGCCGGAGGAAGAATTGCGGAGGTTCTGCTTGTTTGACTTAAAGAACCTTTGCCTCTTCATCGCCTTCGTATGCGACCACGACATCCCAAGCTCGCTGACAGCCCTGTTCCCGACAGAGGAGATACCATCGTTTAAGCCATCGCTGGTAAGGGAATGCATGAGGGTCATCGTGGAGGGATGGGATGACGATTACGTGTACGCGCAAACGGAAGAGGGCTCCAACGGCGAATTGGCAAAGGTGTGCTACTCTCACGGCAACACCATATACGATTATGATTGGAACTACCTGAAAATCATGCTACACGAAGGCGCGCAGCTGAACCTCGTGCGCCCGAGGGAAGACAATGGCATAATATACCCGGAGCTGATAATATTCGAGCCCGACTACTTGGTCAACATATCAACCGTGGCGCATTGCTTCACCAACTACGCTGACTCGTCCCTGGTGGAACTGATAAAGAAGCTGGAGCCCGCGACAAACACCGAGGCCATCATGTTGGGTAATTTCGCGAGCCAGTTGCTGGATGAGTCGATACACCAGACAGCCAACAGGCCATATGACAGAAGCGTGAGGGATTTCTTCAAGAACAATGCCATGGGGCTGTTGACCGCGAATGTAGGACGGCAATTTCACGACAACGCGAGAAAGCAAAAACAAAACATAGAACAGGCAATGCACGTGGCTTTGCCCAACGCCTTGCGACGTTTCGATTCAAAGGAAGGCTTGGTCGAGCCGTCTTTCTTCTCGGAGATGTTGGGTATGCAAGGTCGTATGGACTACTTGCAGATGGACTATAAAGTGTTGCTGGAGCAGAAGTCGGGGAAAGGGAGCTTCCCTTACGATGATTTCACCATTCCCCGACAGACCGATGAGCACTATGTGCAGCTGCTTCTGTACATGGCCATCATCAGGTATAACTACAGTGACACGTATGAAAGAAACGGGAAAGAGCTGCACGCCTTCTTGCTCTATTCCAAATACAGCAAGAGCCTCTTGGGGCTTGGTTTCTCTCCAGAATTGATTTTCAAGGCCATCAAGGTGAGAAACGGCATAGCGTGGAGGGAAATGCAATACACGAAGCCAAACGGATTCAGGATTCTTGACCGCTTGACGCCAGGGGCACTGAACAAGAAAGGGGTAAACAATTCGCTTTGGAGCAGGTACCAGACACCGCAGATAGCAAATGTATTGAACCCGATACAGAATGCCACGGAATTGGAGAAAGCCTACTATTTCAGGTTCCTGACATTTATCGCCAACGAGCAAGCCATGTCAAAGTTGGGCAACAAGACAAAAGACAGTTCCGGCTTTGCCGCCACATGGCACGACTCGCTTTACGACAAGTTGGCTGCCGGCAACATCTACGACAGGCTTACGCTCGAATGGCCAAACGCCGAGACAAAAGGCACGATAGACTCGGTCGTGCTGAGGTTCGCGGAGACAAAAGACAACGACATGTCCAATTTCCGCACTGGGGACATTGTAATCTTGTACCCGTATGAGAAAGACAAGGAGCCAGACGCGCGAAAGACAATGGTTTTCAGATGCACGATCAAGGACATACAAACCGACAAGATTTCATTGGCGCTGAGGGCGGCACAGTCTGACAACCGCGTGTTCGTGAAAGAGCAGGGCAAACTTTGGGCGATAGAGCACGACTTCATGGAATCGTCTTACAGTTCGCTCTACAAGGGCATGCAGGCCTTCCTCTCGGCTCCCAAGCAAAGACGCGACTTGCTACTGTTGCAGAGGGAACCGGAAACAGACGACACCTTAGAGCTGAATGGCGATTATGGCGATTTCAACGACCTTGCCTTGCGTGTGAAAAGGGCCAAGGACCTTTTTCTCATCATTGGTCCCCCGGGAACGGGCAAGACATCATACGGACTCCTGTACACCGTGAAAGAGGAACTATCGTCGCCCGACTCCAGCATCCTGCTGCTGTCTTACACCAACAGGGCTGTGGATGAGATATGCAGTAAACTGAAAAAGGAAGGTATCGGGTTTATAAGAATGGGCAGTCCGCTCAGTTGCGCGCCAATATACAGGGAGCACCTGCTGTGCTCCATCGCCAATGGCACGCACAACTTGACCGAACTGAGAAACGCCTTGCTTTCCACGCGCGTGATAGTTGGCACCACGACATCGCTCAACAACAACATCTCGCTTTTCCAGTTGAAACAGTTTAGCCTGGCCGTTATTGATGAAGCGTCGCAGATCCTTGAACCGCACTTGATAGGCCTGTTGAGCGCGCATAAAGACGGCGTGCCCGCCATCAGGAAGTTTGTGCTCATAGGCGACCAAAAGCAATTGCCCGCCGTGGTGCAGCAAAGTCAGGAAGTTTCAATGGTGAAGGAAAAGGAATTAAACAAGATACTTCTCACTGATTGCCGCTTGTCGCTATTCGAACGTTTGCTGAAGCGATATTCCAAGAACGAGAACGTGACGTATATGCTAAGGCGACAAGGGCGTATGCACCACGACATAGCCTTGTTTCCCAACTATTGCTTCTACAACAACCAATTGGAGGAAGTGCCCCTCGACCATCAGGAAGCGTGCTTGCCGCCGGTCGGGAAGGGAGAAAACGGCATAGACGACCTGCTTGCCACACGCAGGATAGCGTTTGTCGCGTCTGAAACGCCAAAGGGGGACACGGCAGACAAGGTGAACCAAAACGAGGCAGACATGATTGCCGCGCTGGTGGTGAGGATTTATGAGAGGGAAAAGGCCAACGGCTTTGACGCCGACACGACCGTGGGCGTCATCGTGCCATATAGGAACCAGATAGCGACAGTGCGCAAGACCATTGACCAATATGGCATCAGCACGCTGCACGACATTACCATAGACACCGTGGAACGCTATCAAGGCTCGCAAAGGAAATACATAATCTACGGGTTTACCATACAGAAATACTACCAGCTGAATTTCCTTACCAACAATACCTTTGAAGACATTGACGGCAGCATCGTGGACAGGAAACTGAACGTCGCCATGACGCGCGCGGAAGAGCACCTCATAATGATAGGAAACCCCGAGCTGCTCTCAAACAACTTCACGTTTTTCAAGCTCATGGAGTTTGTGAAGAGCAAGCATGGGTATTTCAACATAAAGAAAGATGATTTCGTCAATGGGAGATTCAGCGTGCCACGGTATGAGACTGAGGAGCTGGACCTCAGCAAAGCCACATTCAGAGTGTCTGCCGCGTTTAACGAGGCATACAACAAGCACGTCCGCCAGCCAATAATCGAGGGGTCTGGCAAAGACTGGAGGTCAAGGGTGTTTGGACATGACATGACGGAAAACCTAAATGCCATAGGGTATGGCAAGGTCAACTTCACGAATCATTTGCGGATGTTCGACGAAACGGGGATGTCGCCCGAGCGTCAAGTACTGATTTACTGCCACTACTTCATGAGGCAACGTTATTGCAGCAGCAAGAACATATATACGAGTTATAAAGACTGGATAGTGCCTCAGATAAACTCTGTGGATGGCAGACTGCACATGATTGACATAGGCTGCGGGCCGGCTACGTGCGGCATTTCCTTTGCCGAACTCTTTGGTGGATACGCGCCAAACATGCTCTATACTGGCATAGACGTTTCGGTGGAGATGAAACGCATGGGCGAAAAGCTCATGAACGAGGTCTTCAAGGGCAAGCTGCGCTATCAGATGAAAGACTCATTCCAAAGTCTCGGCGCGCCTTTCTGGGAAGCGACCTCAGAGCTACCGTCCATGGTTGTTTTCAACTTGTCTTATTTCTTTTCCAACGTGACGACAAAGTTTGCCGAGAAACTTGCCGCACAAATCAGTAAAGTGATGAGCACCTATCGACTGAATAGATACGTGTTCTTCATCCAACAGTCAGATATTGACAAGGGTCTCAACTCGTATAGGGTGTTCAGGCAAACACTAAGGGAACTGACGAAAACGGTCAAAAGCGAAGACACGTGTTTTTCATACATCTTGAACGACAAGGAACGAACCTTAGGCTTTTGCTATGATATTTGGGAAAACGCATGACCAGCGGACGGCCACAGGGGCCGCACCCTGCACTGTCACACGAGGGGCGAGCAGACGGTGGCGAGCCGCTCCAGGCCTTCTTGGTCGATGCTGTCGAAGGCGGCGAGGCTCTCGCTGTCCACGTCGATGACCGCCGCCACCTTGCCGTCCTTGAACACGGGCACGACAATCTCGGACCGTGACCGCGAGGAACAGGCTATGTGGCCAGGAAACCGCTCCACGTCGGGCACCACGAGGGTCCGCGCCCGCTGCCATGCCGTGCCGCACACGCCACGCCCCTTGCCGATGGTGTAGCAAGCCACGGGACCTTGAAACGGGCCGAGGCAAAGGTCGTCGCCCTCAACGAGGTAAAACCCCACCCAGAAATAATGGGGAAAGGTCTCCTTGAGCAGCGCGCAGAGGTTGGCCAACGCGCCCACATGATTGCTGACGCCCTTCACGAGGCTCTTGGCTTGGGCGAGAGCGGTGGCGTAAGCCTCTCGCTTGCCGGCGGCATTCATAAATGTTTTTATTTCACTGGTCATGTTCTTTCAATATGCAATGATGATTGCGTGCAAAGTTACAATTATAACTTCATAATTGCGAAGGAAATGCGGGGAAAGCCGTGGCATAAAAAACGGCGGGGCCACGTCTCACGACGTTGCCCCGCTCAAGATTAAACAACCAATAAAAGAAATAGATTGCTAATTAATGTCTTGTATGTCGCTTGCCGAATGACTCGGCAAGCGGCATATTAATCTTTTATCTGATGAACAGCAGTTCACGATACTTAGGCAGTGTCCAAAGCTCATCTGCCACCACAAGTTCGAGCTTGTCGATCTGGTAACGGATGGGGTGGAACCATGTCTCCACGGTGTCGTGATAAGCCACGGCCTTCTCGCGCTCGTCGGCAATCTTGTTTGCCACCTTGCGGGCGTTGACCATGTCCTCCACGTCTTTCTCGATGATGGCCGTGCGCTCGGAAATCTGCTCGATGATGTTCATGATACGCTCGGAGAGCTTCTTGCCCTTCTCCGCGCCATAGATGACCATGAGGTTCTGCACGTCCTTGGAGAGCATTGCCTGATAGTGTGTGGCGACAGGTATGATGTGGTTGAGCGAGAGGTCGCCCAGCACGCGCGCCTCAATCTGGAGCTTCTTGGTGAAGGTCTCCCATTTCACCTCGTTGCGCGCCTTGAGCTCATTTTCCTTCATCACGCCCATCGACTCGAACATCTTGATGCTCTCTGGGTCGAGGTAGCGGTCGAAGATGACCGGTGCCGACTTCTCGGTGTCGAGGCCGCGTTTGCCAGCCTCCTCTACCCACTCGTCGCTGTAGCCGTTGCCATCGAAATGGATTGGGGCGCAGGTCTTGATGTCGTCTTTCACCACGGAGAGGATAGCCGTGAACTTGTCCTCGCCCTTGGCGATGAGAGCGTCGACACGCTCCTTGAAGCTGGTCAGGGCCTCTGCCACGGCGGTGTTGAGCACGATTTGCGCGCTGGCACAGTTGGCTGAGGAACCCACGGCACGGAACTCGAAACGGTTGCCTGTGAAGGCGAATGGTGACGTGCGGTTGCGGTCGGTGTTGTCGCGCATGATGTCAGGAATCTCAGGGATGTCGATCTGCACGCCCTCCTTGCCCTTGATGACCAAGGCGTCCTTGTCGGAGTTCATGATATGGTCGAGCACGCCGGAGACCGACTTGCCGAGGAATGATGATATGATTGCTGGTGGTGCCTCGTTGGCGCCCAGACGATGGGCGTTTCCGGCGTCCATGATGCTTGCCTTGAGCAGACCGTTGTGCTTGTACACTGCCATGAGCGTCTCAACGGTGAAGACCACGAAGCGGAGGTTGTCCTCACGCGTCTTGCCTGGGCCGTGGAGCAGGATGCCTGTGTCGGTTGCCAAAGACCAGTTGTTGTGCTTGCCAGAGCCGTTGATGCCATCGAAAGGCTTCTCGTGGAGCAACACCTCGAAGCCGTGCTTGTGGGCCACGCGCTTCATGAGTGACATGAGCAGCATGTTGTGGTCAACGGCGAGGTTGGTCTCCTCGAAGATAGGAGCGCACTCAAACTGGTTTGGAGCCACCTCGTTGTGGCGTGTCTTCACAGGTATGCCAAGTTCAAGGGCCTGGATCTCAAGGTCTTTCATGAACGCCTGCACGCGCTCTGGGATGGTGCCGAA
>DAINOS010000039.1:0-17030 GCA_036743855.1 Prevotella sp.
GCCTGGTATATCCGCAATGGTGAACCTGCCCAAAAGGACAAAGACAAAGACGCAATGACCAACGACAGAGATGTCGCGGTCAACAATGTGGAGGACGGCTGCATCCAGTACACTTATACCGACAAGGCGACAAACAAGAAGGTGACAGAGAATCGCACCATCGTGAACAAGGGCGACGTGGCTTATATCACCTCTTTCTCATCACACGTGGCTTACAAGGTTGGGAACGGTGTGGAAGCATACGTGGTGTCGGACATAAACATGGATGAAAACAATGCCACAGCCGTGGTGACCTTGACAAAGCCCATGGCTACGGCCAAGAACGAAGATGGGACAACCTACACATTCAACTACATTCCCGCCAACACGGGAGTGATACTTGTGGTAAGGAGCACGTCTGCCGGTTTCGCTGATATATCCAGCAGGAACCAAGAATCCACTACCGACAATGGTTTCCAAACTTCCACCGTAACATTGAGCCCCATCTTTGATGCCATACAACAGGGATATGACGGCACGTCGCTGCTCACCTCCAACCCTGAAGGCGGCTCCTATACGGCTCCTGCCAAGAACGCGATAACGGACGACACGGACATCATCTATCCTTTCGGCTTCTATCGTAAGTCTGCGGTTGACCCGACAGAGACCGACGACAGCAAGTTCCTGTTCGGCTTCTGGGCAACCACGGCAGGCAAGCACACGATAGCCCCCAATCGCTCTTACCTCACGCTGAAAGGCAGTCAAGCCAAGAAATTGGGCATTGGCACGACTTACGACGACTGGAACAACAGCTCTTCGACAACGACCATGGCCACGGGCAAACCTTGCGTGCTGCTCAACTTCGAGGACTGGAACTCTGGGGCAGCGACCGCCATCGACAAGGTGAACACCGATAACGGACGAGCCCCCAAGGGTTGGTTCAACCTGCAAGGACAACGAGTCAGCCATCCTGTCGCCCCAGGAATGTATATCCATGACGGCAAGAAAGTGATTGTGAAACATTTAACAAAGTAAGACATGGAGGAAAAAGACATGGAAGAGAAGAAAGTCAACAAGCATAAGAAAATATATGAGCCGCCACGCGTCATCGGCGTTTTCAAAACCTCGCCCGTGGTCCTTTCCGGTGTTTCTGGTAACGGAACACCTGGTGAAGACCAAGGCGGGAATGGAGGCTCATTGGCCAAGCCCCACACGTCATGGGAAGCCTGGGATGATGACGACTTCGATGACAACGAAAAGCCGAAGACATCTAAAGCCTGGGAAGGTGGAGATACTTGGTAAAAAAGAGGTACTTGTTTTGAAAATGGGTATTTGACGTGTTTGGTAAAAAGATGAACAGATAACACAACCGAAAGAGGCGCAGGTCCAACTAATGGAACCTGCGCCTTTCTTTATCTCAAATCAATCAAGTAGTCGTTTAGAACACGAACTGCATGCGGGCCTGCACCGCGTGGAGGTTCTTGTCGTATGGCAAGAAGTCCTTGGTGAGGCGGCTGTAGGTGTAGTCGAGCATGAACTGCACGAAGCGGTTGGCGCTGTAGTTCACGCCGATGGTGTAAGAACGGATGTTGCCACCGCCTACGCTCGAAGAGTTGTAAGGATAGTCTTGCATCTCGCCTCCAGGATAATACTGGTCACGGCCGGCGTTGTAGTACTCGCCCTTCACGATGTCGTTGAGGCCAGTGTAGTTGAAGCGGCCAACGATTTCGAGCGACTGGCCAGACAAGCCTCTCAACACGCCCTCGCGAGAGTCGAAGCTATATGGCTTGCCGAACACGAGGAAGCCAGCCTCCACGTATCCACCGTGGAAGTTGTTGCTGCGCAATGGGTTGGCAGCCATCCACGCGTCGTAGGTACCCCATGTGTCGATGTTGTTGTTGCTTGCCTCGAAGAGCGTCCTTGAGTCGCGCTTCTTGGTCACGTGCTTGTACATATACTCACCACGCACGAAGACCCTGTCGTTGTGGTAGAGGGCCTCGGCACCAGCGTCGAGCACGTTCTCTGCCCAAGGCAAGGAGCAGCTCACGAACTGGTCGTCCTCATCGACGAAAGTCTCAACGCTCTGCGCGAGGTTGAGAGTCTTCTTCAAGACGTTGTTCTCGGTGACGCCACCGCCCACGTGCTGGTAGCGGATGTTGCCGCCGATCATCAAGGTCTGGTTCTCGTCGCTGATTGGGCGATACTGGTAGCGGCCAGCGAGGACGATGCCGTTGAAGCCAGACTCGATCTTGTTGTACTGGTTCTCGGTGAACACGCCCTGGTAAGCCATGAACTTGTTGTTGGTGAACTTGTAGGTGATACCGAGCTCACGCCCCTCGCCAAGGGCGTTGCTTGAACCCGGGCGGGAGATGAAGTGGTAGCTTCCGAGCGAGGTGTTGCGTGCCATGGAACCGGCAGGGTCGTTGTAGTAACCAGCCTTGAAGGCGTGGATGTTGCCGGCCTTGTCTTCCTTGCTGTACTGCATGAAGATGTTTTTCTGCGAGAACTTGCCGCCGCCGAAGCCGAAGTCGGCGTAGAAGTACCAGTCCTTATATGTCAAGCTCGTGCGGATGCGCGCGTCGGTGATAGACGCGCCCGACTGCATCGGCGTGAAGTCGTTGTGGTAATAGGCGGCATCCGCCATGAAGCGGGCGCCGACGGTGAAGTGCAGGTCTTCCTTCTGGTTGTCAATGGTAACGGTCGGCTTGGAGTCGAAGTCCTGGGCACTGGTTGCCAATGCGCACATTGCCAATACGGGCAATACAATGTATTTTTTCATACAATCGAAATTCTTTTGTTCTGTTTTTTGTTCTTTGCGATTTTGCTCTCTTTCAGTCATTAATAGCCCAATGACTCCAAGGTCTTCGTGGCATCAGGAACGACGGAAGGAGCCTGTGAGTTGTCGTATTTCTGTCCAGGATGGAATGGGTTGTCGAGGTTGGCGTTGCAACGGAAACCATTCTCAATCATGTATTTGAGAGAAATCTCAGAGTGGTTGGTGAAGAAGCCATCCATGTATACTGGGTGTGTCTTCGTGCCCTGGAAGGTGGTGTACTGTGTGGAAGGCACCGTGACGGCGAGCAGGTCGTCGAACTGTGTGCCGTTTTCGCCATAGAAGTTGACATAGTAGCCCATGTACTTGGTCATCTGCGCGTAAGAGTCGAACGAGTATGGGTGGTTGATCATGCCCGACTTGCGAATCATGTAAGCCTGCCAAGGAGCGTCCATCTCAGGATAGTTGTTTGGCGCGCCGGCGATAGATGGGCCGATGATGTGGGCTCCGTGGTCTTGTGCCCACTTGATGAATGCCGCGTAGCCGGTAGGAGTGTCGTAGGCCAAGTCGGTGGCGTAAGGTGGATTGCTGGTCCAGAGGAGGTAGTCCATTGGCACCTTGCCCTTGAACACGCCATAGGCACGCGTGAGGCCATCGAATGAGAAGGTTTGCAGGATTACCTTGCCGTTGGTGTTGCCCACGTTGACCTTGCCGTCCTTATAGAAAGGCACTGTCTCGCTCTCTGGCTTGGTGATGATGTTCCAACCCCATTCGTCGAGGGTGTTGTACACGCGAACCTCGATGTCCTTCGGGTTCAGCCACGACTCCTTGAACTCAGGATAGATGCCTGGGCGGTTGCCGTTGTCCATCTCGTCGTGCACGTAGGCAGTGGAACCGTTCTTGTTGCCGAAGCTGTACTCCACGAAGTCCATGTACTTGGCAGCCTTGCTTGCCTTGTAGCTTGGGTCGTCGACCTTTGTGGCAGCCTTGGCTGCATTGTAGATTTGCTCCAAGGTCATGTCCTTGTACTCGTCCTTGATCTTGTAGGTCAGTACGCGCCTGCCGTCCTTGTCGCGGTTGAGCTTGTTGCCCATGGCGTAGTTGATCTGATCTTGCAGGGCCGACACGTACAGTCCATCAGAATACTGGATGGAAGGCACGCCGTTATTGTCGTAGACCACCTTGCCGTTGTTCTTGGCCTTGTATGACGGGCGAGCCTGCTCAGGGTCGGAGTCGTTGAACCAGCCGCCGGCGTCGAGCATAAGCATCTCGGCATAGTAGTAGGACATGGCGTAGTTGGAACGGAAGTCGGCCACGTCGCGCTTGTACTGGGCGTCGATGTCGGCCTCAGAGAAGTGCTGGCTGCCATCGGCGTTGCGGAAGCTGCGATAGAAGTCCTTTCTGCAAGTAGGCACCTCGTCGGAAAACACCACCTCGATGTTGGTGGTGCGCTTCAGGTTCTCGTCGTGGTTGGCGAGCACCACGCCGTCCTTGGTCACCTGCATGTCAGACTCAAGGTAGTCGGCGCCCATGGTGCGGGCCCATCTCCAGGCGGCCTCTGTCTCCTCAGGAGCCCAATAGGTGGTGCCGCGGTGTGCCACGCAAGCGTAGAGAGGCACGTAGTCGCGAACCTTTTGCATTTCGGGTGACAACTGCTGCACGTTGATGCGCTTGGCATCAGTGTTCTCGTTTGTGAACTGCTGCTCATCAGAGCAAGCGGTGAAAGCGGCGAGCATAGCCATGCTCACCAACCCAATTGAAAAGTGTTTTGTTTTCATGAATTGGTCTTAAAAAGAGATTGCTATAAATTCTGCTTTATTGGTTATCTGTTTGAGAAGCGTCGTGTGTTCGTGATAGTCAGCAGGGGAATTCATAATCATAATCTCCCTTCTGACTATCGCGAATCACCGTATGTGGTTATTTCTTGTTCTTTACCAGATATTGCTCCTTGCTGTATGTGAGCATCATGAAGAATATGGCCATGACGCAAGCCGCGATGAGGAGAATGAACGTCCAGCCCCATCCAGCGTGCTCAGACACGAAGCCGATGACGACATTGGCGAGGAGAGCCGTACCCAAGACGTAGCCCATGAATCCGGTGAGACCGGCAGCCGTGCCAGCCGCGTTCTTCGGGGCGAGGTCCAAGGCTTGTACGCCAATGAGCATCACGGGACCATAGATGAAGAAACCGATGCCTATGAGACAAGCTATGACCACGTTGATGTTGTCGAGGTTCTGCCAATAGATGAAGATGAAGACGGCGACAACGGCCATGAACAATATTGTAGGTATGGCACGGCGACCCTTGAACACGTGGTCGGAGAGCCAACCGCAGATGATGGTGCCGGGGATGGCGGCCATCTCATAGGCGAAATATGCCCAGCCGGCTTCCTTGATGTCGATGCCCTTCTCGGTGAGGATGGTAGGTGCCCAGTCGAGGCAGCCGTAGCGCACCATGTAGACGAAAGCGTTGGCGAAGGCTATGTACCAAAGAAAACGGTTGGTGAGGACTGTGCGGAAGATTTCCTTCGTGGACAACACTTCCTCTGCCTTGTCGGAATAGGTGTCGGAATAGTCGCCGCGCCATTTCTCGATAGAGGGCAGACCGCACGACTGTGGGGTGTCGCGAATCAAGCTATAAGCCACAATGGCCACCAATATGGCCACGCAAGCGGGGAAGAGATACGTGCCGATGAGGAAGTAGCGCTGAGTGTCGGCCCCATAGAACCATGAGCCAAACCACATGGCACCATACACGGCCATCGGGCCAACCAAGGCACCGCCGACGTTGTGGGCGCAGTTCCATACCGACATCCAAGTGCCACGCTCCTTGATGGAGAACCAGTGGGTCATCACCCTGCCGCAGGGAGGCCAGCCCATGCCGTTGAACCAACCCACGAGGAAGTTGAGTGCCGCCATCAAGGCTATTGCCCATGCCTTGTGCTCAGGACCAATGCACTGCACTGGCACGATCATGAACATCATCGACAGGGCGGCGAGGATAAGACCCAACGGGAGGAAACGGCGCGCGTTGCTTCGGTCGGAGACACTCGCCATGATGAACTTGGAGAATCCGTAGGCAATGGCATTCATCGACAACACAACGCCGAGTTCGTCTTTCTCGAAGCCGAATGGCGCGAGCATGGGAATGGCCATGGAGAAGTTCTTGCGGACGATGTAGAATCCAGCATAGCCGATGAAGATACCAAAAAATACTTGCCATCGCAATTTTCGATAGCGTGCGTCGGCCTCAGGGCCGCTCTGCTCAGCTTTGAAAGCTGGCGGTGTTAAAAATTTCCACATATTATTTTAGTGTTTATCTTAAGTTGGTTGGTTGCCTTGGTGTTTCGCTTTGTGCGATTGGTTTTCATATTTAATACAAAGTTATGTCAAATGACTTTTATTTCAAAAACATCAAGACTTTTTATTACATTAATTAACTAAAATTACTATCTGCTAAAACTTAAAACATGGCGCAATCTTTACCTCGTGCTTTCTAAAATAGGGATTAGGGCTTGTCCTTTCAAAAGGTAAAGCCCCAATCTTCCTAAACCCGCTTTTCACTGTAAACGCGGCGCGAAACAAGCGTAACCGCGATGCGATTGTTACCATGTCGCGAAACAACCGTAATCGCAACGCGAAACAACTGTAATCGCAGTGCGAAACAACTGTAATCGCAGTGCGATTTAAGCGTAACCGCGCCGCGATACAACTGGAAAGCCGAAAGGCTCCTTCAGGGTAGGCGATTTTTCCATGATTCCATGCCGTTTTTAGGTCAACAAGGCACGAAAAAAGCCCCAGCTCGTGAAAGCTGAGGCTTATGTTATAAGAGTTTCAAGATGTGTCTACAGGTTGATGAGTGTTATGCTTGCCCTGAAGTAGGCCTTGCTGGCCTCAGGGTTCCACATCATCTGGCCTGACACAGGCATGTCGTACTTGCCAATCTTCAACTTGTATGTGGCACCGAGGCGAATGTCGTTGATGCCGGCTGACTTGCCGTAGAGGTTGTTGTTCTCGCCTGGATACTTGTCCTTGTCGTACGGGTTGAGGGCGAAGATTCCAGCCACAGAAGCGTCCACCGCCCAGTCCTTGCTGTCGTAGAGGCGATAGCTTGCCTGCACGAAGGTTGAATAGACGTTCTGCTCATTTGCCGCGCCACGGTCGCGTCCCACGAGAAGGGTGGCCCATGAGAGCGTGAGCGGGAAGCCGGCCTTCACACCGAAGTCGTAGCTTATGGCAGCGTCGAGGAGGTGAGATGTCTTGCGAGCGTCCCAAGTGAAATACTTGCCGTTGCCAGGGATGCCAGCGGAGAAGTTCCACAAGTCCCAAACGGCGATGTTGAAGCCGCTGTTGTTGTAGTTGACGTAGACATCGGCCTCCTTGTAGTCGCCATCAACGGCCATTCCGCCCCACAAGCCAATCTTGAAGTGGTCGTTGTTGTCGCTGATAGACACGTCGTTGTTTAAAGTCAGTCCGTTTCCAACCTCAAGGCCGCGCCATAGGTGCGAGGTCTCCAAGCTGGCAGACTCGTGTAGCTTTTGTGCCTGTGTGCTCAATGGAAGAAGGGATATCGCAGCCAGGCATAATAGTTTGCCAATATTTCTCATAAGAGTGTCTTTTTATGGTTTCGTTTTTATCGCTTCTTGATGTTTTAGCGTTTTCTCGCGTTTAGAGGCTCATGAGCCAGATGCCGCAGAGACCGGCAACGGCGCCACCGAGCACAGGACCCAAGACAGGAACCCAAGAGTAAGACCAGTCGGGATCGCGCTTGTCCTTGATTGGGCAGATGGCGTAAGCGATACGCGGGGCGAGGTCACGGGCAGGATTCATGGCGTATCCTGTGGTGCCGCCAAGAGACATGCCGAGAGCCACGATGACATAAGTGATAGGCACAGGACCGAGGGCGGAAAGACCAAAGGTGTTGCTCTCTGGGCTGTATACGTTGCCCCTTGTGCCGAAGGCGATGATAAGGAATACCAACAGCAATGTGGCGATGAACTCGCTGAGGAAGTTGAGGGGATAGTTGCGGATGGCAGGAGCCGTGCAGAACACGCCGAGCTTGGTGTCCTTGTCCTCGGTGGCGTCGAAGTGGTCTTTGTAGAACAGCCATACGATGATGCCGCCAACGATACCGCCAATCATTTGGCCAATGATATACGCGGGAACGGAAGCCCATGGGAACTTGCCAGCTACGGCGAGACCTACGGTAACGGCAGGATTAAGGTGAGCGCCTGTGTAAGGGCCAGCGATGAGCACGCCCATGCATACTGCGAGACCCCAGCCGAGGGTGATGACAACCCAGCCCGCTCCTTGGGCCTTACTCTTGTTCAGACTGACAGCGCAGCAAACACCGTCTCCGAAAATCACCAGCACCATGGTGCCAATCAGTTCCATGAGGAACTGTGTAGTCATAGAATAATCCATAGTAAATAGTTTTGGTTTATAAAGTTTTTATGTTTCCTTCCTTGAGGTCAGTATCTTGCCTTCCCTCTATTCCGTATAGAGGAAAGGCAAGGGTAGGAGATTGATTATTTGTGAGTCAACGTGCGCTGGATGGCATCCTTCCAACCTTCCTTGGCGGCGGTGATGTCCTCGTTCTCCGGCACCGGATTGAACGTGCGCTCAACCTGCCACTGGTTCTTGATCTCGTCGATGTCTTTCCAGAAGCCCACAGCGAGACCTGCGAGATAAGCGGCACCGAGGGCTGTTGTCTCCGTAATCTTCGGACGAACCACAGGAATGCCGAGAAGATTTGACTGGAACTGCATGAGCAGGTTGTTGCGTGAAGCACCGCCATCGACCTTCAACTCCGTGAGAGGAGCACCGAGGTCCTTGGCCATGGCCTGCGCGATGTCGTAGGTCTGGAAGGCTATGCCATCGAGAGCCGCGCGTGCGATGTGGGCGCGAGTGGTGCCACGGGTGATGCCAACGATTGTGCCGCGTGCGTATTGATCCCAATAAGGAGCGGCGAGACCTGTCAAGGCTGGCACGAAGTAAACGCCGCCACTGTCGGGCACTGAGGATGCGAGCTCCTCAACCTCGCTGCTGCTCTTGATGAAGCCGAGGCCGTCGCGAAGCCACTGGACCACGCTGCCGCCAACATAGATGGAGCCTTCAAGTGCGTATTTCACCTTGTCGCCAATCTTCCATGCCACGGTGGTGAGGAGGTTGTTCTTGGAGAGCAAAGGCTTGTCGCCAATGTTGAGCATGACGAAGCAGCCTGTGCCGTAAGTGTTCTTGATGGAACCTGGCGTGAGACACATCTGGCCGAAAAGTGCGCTCTGCTGGTCGCCGGCGATACCGGCGATAGGCACCTCGTGTGCAAAGATAGTGGTCTTGGTATGGCCATAGACCTCGGAAGAAGACTTCACCTCTGGCATCATGCTGCGAGGAATGTCGAGGAGCTTCAGCAGGTCGTCATCCCATTGCAGGGTGTTGATGTTGAACAGCATCGTGCGGCTGGCGTTGGTGACATCCGTGCAATGGACCTCACCGCGTGTGAGACGCCAAACGAGCCAAGAGTCCACGTTGCCGAAACGCAACTTGCCCTTCTCGGCGCGCTCGCGTGCGCCAGGAACGTTGTCGAGAATCCATTTGATCTTTGTGCCGCTGAAATAAGCGTCTATGATAAGGCCTGTCTTCTCGCGAACCTTGTCCACGAGACCTTGTGCTTTCAGCTTGTCGCAGAACTCTGCCGTGCGGCGGTCCTGCCATACGATGGCGTTGTATATTGGTTCTTCCGTGTCGATGTCCCACACGATGGTGGTCTCGCGCTGGTTGGTGATGCCTATGGCGGCGATGTCGAGGCCGTTGATGTCGATGGCTGAGATGGCCTCTGCTATTACGGAAGCCTCTGATGACCAAATCTCATTAGGATCGTGCTCCACCCATCCTGGTTTCGGGAAGTGCTGTGTAAACTCTTTTTGTGCTACACTGCAAATCTTTCCGCTATGGTCAAAAACGATCGCGCGGGAGCTGGTTGTCCCCTGGTCAAGAGCTAAGATGTACTTTTGCATAGTAATTGAGTTTTTAAGTTTGTGTTATGTTTTAGAACTGTCGTCTTTAGACGGTCATAGTAGTTCCTTTCTTGGCGTGTGTAATAGCTGTCAAATAGAAGGGTAGCCTTTGCTATTTCTACATCGCAAAATTAAGTAAAAAAGCAATAGCCTCCAATAGTTTTAACTTCTTTTTTTATGCCATTACTTCCGTTTTTATGTCCCGTACTACGGATTCAAGGCTTTGGCAATCACTGCTTTACGCCTTTAGAGCTTTGGCTCGTTCCCCATTCTGCCACTCGCTGATGTCTCATTAAGTGGCAGGATGGGGAAGGGTATTACGCGTTCAGCTTCCTTGTGGCCTCCACGTCGATGGCTTGGGCAAGGAGTGAAATGGGGTTCTCTACGGTGTAGCCCGTCGACATGTCGATCTGCCATTTGCAGGTCTCGCAGTCTGTTGCCACGCAGTCGGGGTTCACCTCACGAATCTGTTTGAAGAGCGGCGCGCCAATCTTCTGTGAGCGCTCGTAGTTCTCCTTCTTGAATCCGTAGGTTCCTGAGATACCGCAGCAGCGGCTTTCGAGGATGGTTAGGTCGATGCCTGGAATCATCTTCAGCAGTTGGATGGAGTATACGCTCCAGCCCATTCGCTCCATGTGGCAAGCGGTGTGGTAGGCCACTTTCTTGTGGAAGTCCTTGCGGAAGGCGAGTTTTATCTTTCCCTCGTCAATCTTTTGGCAGAGGAATCGCGTGGCGAGCATAAGACTCTCGCGCACCTTCGAGTTGTCGATGTCGAGCAAGTCCTTGTATTCATCGCGCATGGTGAACGTGCAGGTGGAACTTGTGGTGAGCACGGCCTCATTGCCGTCGTTTACGGCTTTCTCCATTGAGGATATGTTGAGCTCTCCCTGCTTCTTGGCTTGCTGAGGGAGTCCGTTGGCGATGAGAGCCACGCCGCAGCACTTTTCCTTCTCCAAGAGGCGTACGCCATAGCCACATGCGTTCATCACCTTCACGAAGTCCTTACCGAGTTGCGGGAAGTTGTAGTTGACGTAGCAACCGTGGAAATAGCTGACGAAGTGCTTGTATTCTTGTTGCTTAGCCTCTGCCTCCTGGTGGAACCACGTCTCAAACTTCTTTCCGGCGTAGGCTGGGAATTGGCGGTGCTTGTCAATCTTCATCACCTTGTCGAGAACGACCTTGGCGGGTTTCAGCCCGAGGAAGAAGTTGGTCAATGGAGCCACGAGTGTCGCCATTGAGCCCACGAAGTCGGTGTTGGCGAGCATCTTGTCGCGCAGACTTGGCGCGTGAGTGCTAAACTCAATGCGCGCGGCCTGGATTATGTCGCCAACCTTGACACCGTTAGGACAAGCCACCTCGCAACGTTTGCAGTTGAGGCAGAGCTTCAAAGTCTCGTTGAAGAAGTCGGGGTCTTTCAAGCGGTAGCGCAGCAAGTCGGGACCGGCGTGCTTAGGGCCAGGATATTCCGGCTCCACGGTAGACACGGGGCAATAGGCGGTGCAAATGCTGCACTTCAGGCATTGCTCGTAGTCGTGTTCGCTAAGGTTTTTTATTTGTATCTTCTCTTGCATAGCTGTTATCTTTTATCGGATGATGTCAGGGTTGAAGCCACGGCAAGAGCCGTCAGCAAGTCGATACCCGTCGATGTCGCCATGCGTGGGTCGTTGCCGCTGAGGATGGAACCGATGGCATACACATTGTCTAATGTTTGGCCGTTCTTCGTTGCCAGCAGGTTGTCGCCTGTCTTCACGCCATACGATTGGTAAGGCTGCTTGTCGTAGAGGTTGTATGAAGTCCACTTCGTGCGGTCTTCGTCGGCATCCACGTCAAGGTTCAGGATGGGCTCGTGCACGGCTTCGTAGTCGGATGTCAATCCGCCACCGAGGAATGAGCCTGAGGCAAGCACGAAACTGTCGGCTTCCAGTGCCGTCGTGCCCAATTTGTCTGTATGTACCTTTTTGAGTTGCTTGCCATCCAATTCGCCTTTCACGACGGTGTTGTTAGGAATCAGCGTGCCGCCAAGTTTCTGGAAATACTGGCGAAGAAGGGTCTGTACACGTACGCCAGGCACGGAGGGCGGCATCGTGGCCACGAACTGTGTCTTCACGGGCAGGCTGTCCTGCAACAGTTTTGCGGCATGGTCGTTGGCCACTCCCAACACGGCGGGTAGTAGAAGCAGGTCGATACCTGCGGGAATGGCAGCCTTCAGCTTCTCAGCCACTTCCTTCACGTTGTTGTCGTTGGCAAGGTAGTTGGCGATGTTTGTCGCGCGCATCTCCGTTGGGCTCTGCCTCGCGTGCTCCAAGAGAGGAGTCGTCACGGTGACGAGGCTCACCTCAGCGCCATGGCCACGCAGACCATTGGCAATGTAAGGCACTGGGAAATCGAGGAAGCCCGTGATGTTGGCAAGGCATATCTTCTTGCCTTTGAGCTCCTCGGCGTTGTTGACGGTGAAGAGCCCGTCCATCGTCAGCCATGTCGGTATGAGCTTGCCAATGGGGGAGAGGCGATAATGGTTTTTATGGTTATCGCCTTGTGTGCTGATGCCAGCCTCGTTGAGCAGTTCTTTGGCTTCCTTGGCCAGAGCCTCAAGGTCTTTCACCTTGCCGTAGGGGTGGCTCTCCGGCAGTTGGCTCGCGGCCTGGGTCGGGTCGGCGACCTCCTTGCCATCGTTGTAGCCGATGAGGTCGAATGAGCCTGAGTTGAAGTGCAGGCTGCTTTGTCCGCCACAAACCACGGCTGTTTTCTTGCCTTTCTTGGCGAGGGCGATACCGCACGTCAGTCCGCTCAGTCCGCCACCTATTATGATAGTATCGAATTTCATTTTTTGTCAAGCGTTAAGTCCACAAAGTTCCTGGTAAATCTTCAGCGTCAGCTGATTCTCTTTCAGCGTGTCGCCCCAAGCCACGGGTTGCATGCCTTTCCAGCGCTCTTGCATGAACGAGGCGAGGTCGGCGAGCTCTTCTTCCGGCTTGTTCTTGCCCACTTGACACAACACGCAAGAGGCGCGGCATGCGCAGAGCTCTGCTTGGCACGTTCCCATGCCTATGCGTGTGCGGCGACGCAGGTTGATGAGGTTGTGGACGTGGAGCTTGTCCATGGCGAACTTCACCTCTCCGGCGCTCACTTCCTCACACTCGCAAACGAGGGCGCGGTCTTCTATCGTCTCATGTGGAATTTCCTTGGTGAATGTGCCATGACGGCCTATCTCGGCAATACGGCTTGTCGATGCCACGGGGTCGCTGTAGATGTCGTCGTGCATCTCTGCCTTTATCTCGCTGTCGGTCTCCTCTGAGCCTGGGAGTGGCACCACGGCGGTGTCGCACTTCTTGTCGATGCCCAACTTCTGGCAAGCGAGGTCGGCGGCCTTCTCTGCCATTAGGCGGTAGGTCATCATCTTTCCGCCGGTTATCGTGGCGAAGCCTTTCAGCCCGTCGCGTGTCTCATGGTCGAGGAGCACGATGCCGCGGCTTATGCTTCTGCCAGACGGGTCGTCGTCGGATGCCACGAGGGGTCTCACGCCGGCGTAGGCGCGGATGATGCGGGTCGTGGCGAGGCTCGGCGCGAGGTGCATGCCCTCACGAATCATCAGCTCCACCTCGTCGGGAGTGGCGCGCATGTCGTCTATTTGGTCGAAAGGCACGCGCGTGCTTGTCGTGCCTATCACGCAAACGGCGTCATCGGGTACGAGGATGTCGCCATTGGCGGGCTTGCGGCAGCGGTTTATAACCATGTGGTTGACACGGTGGCCGAAGATGAGCAACGTGCCCTTGGCAGGGAACATGTTTATCTTCACGCCAGCCATTTGGGCAACGGGCTGTCCCCAGATGCCTGCGGCGTTTATCACGAGACGGCAGTGGGCCTCACTTTGCTCGCCAGTGCGGTTGTCGCGCAACTTCACGCCTTTCATCACGCCATTCTCTATGATGAACCCAATCACCTCAACGTATGTGCGCACCTCTGCGCCATGACGCTTGGCGTCGATGATGTTGGCGGTGGTGAGGCGGAATGGGTCTATCGACGCGTCGGGCACCCTCACGGCTCCGATGAGCGTGGGGTTGACGGCGGGTTCTATGCGGCGTGCCTCCTCGGGCGAGATGATGTCGGCCCTGATGCCGGCTTTCGTGCAAGCCTCGACAAAAGTCTTCTGGTAATCAAGGCTGTCCTCGGGGAGCGTGATGAAGAGGCCGTCGGTCTCCTCCACGCAATGGCGAGCCACTCGGCGCAGCGTCATGTTTTCTTCTATGCACTCGCGTGCCGACTCCTGGTCGGTGACGGCATAACGGGCGCCACTATGCAACAAACCGTGGTTACGACCAGTGGCTCCGTTGGTGAAATCGTTCTTCTCGACAAGAAGGACTTTCATTCCGCGGCGAGCACAGTCACGTGCAGTGCCGGCTCCGGTGATTCCACCGCCGACAATAATCACGTCGTATTCTTCTTTTATGGTCTTGTCAATCATTGTGGTTTTTGTATATAGGTGTTATTCTTTTATTACGAAAGCAAAATTAGGAAAAGTTGGTTACATTTCGATACTTTACACCCGATTTTTTCTTGCTATTTGCAATATTTAACACGCATGGCTATCAAATAGCCCGATTTTGTTGGGAAAAAATCACGGCTGCTACTTTGCAACTTGGTTGCGCTTTTTACTTTATAACTTTGCGCTCACATAATATAGATGTTATCTGATAGATAAAAAGAGATATGGACAGAAAACTTTTGTTTCGCATTGCGGCTACGGCCGTGTTGCTTTTTGTGGCATGGATGATTACCAATTCGTGTGTGATGCCTGTTTGGTGTCAGCTTCTCGTTTTCCTCGTGCCATACATTATTATATCTTATGATGTCATTGGTGAGGCCATTGAGGAAGGCATTGGCGAGCGCAATCCTTTCAATGAGGATTTCCTCATGTGCATAGCCACCATAGGCGCTTTGCTCATAGGTTTTCTTCCAGGTGCCGAACCGCAGTTTCCCGAGGCGGTGTTCGTGATGCTTTTCTTCCAGGTCGGCGAGCTCTTTGAGGATTATGCCGAGGACAGGAGCAAACGGTCGATAAACAAGTTGATGGACATCCGTCCCGACGTGGCAAACGTGGAGCGTGGCGGTGAGGTCAGTGCCGTGGACCCCAAGACCGTTGCCGTGGGCGAGACCGTTGTGGTGCGCCCTGGCGAGAAGGTCCCGATGGACGGCACCGTGATTGACGGCGTGTCCAGTCTCAACACCGTGGCGCTGACGGGCGAGAGCGTGCCGCGTGCCGTGGGCGTGGGCGACGAGGCCTTGAGCGGTTGCGTAAACGTGTCGGGCGTGTTGCGCGTCAAGGTGGAAAAGTTGTTTGGCGACTCTACTGCATCCAAGATAATCAAGCTCGTGGAGGAGTCGGCTGAGAACAAGTCGCATAGCGAGACCTTCATCCGCCGTTTCTCTCGCGTCTACACCCCTATAGTGGTGTTTCTTGCCATTGCCGTGGCTTTCTTGCCACCGTTCTTCTGCGACAGTTATGCGCAGGGACTTGCCACGTGGGTCTATCGTGCGTTGAGCTTCCTCGTGGTGAGTTGTCCGTGCGCTCTCGTCATCTCTGTCCCGTTGAGCTTCTTTGGCGGCATTGGAGGAGCCTCGCGCAAGGGAATACTCATCAAGGGCGGCAACTACATGGACGCGCTCGCGAAACTCTCCACCGTGGTGTTCGACAAGACGGGCACGCTGACGCAAGGTGTCTTTGCCGTTGACGCGATCCATCCCGAGGCAATCGATGCCGACGACTTGTTGCATCTCACCGCGCACGCCGAGGAGTACAGCACTCATCCCATAGCCTCCGCCCTCCGTGCTGCTTTCGACAACGCGGCTTTTAAGGATGCCGCGCTTGGCAACGCCAATGTGACTAACATCGGCGAGTTGCTCGCTGATGGGTGCAGGTTGAATGATGTTGAGGAAATTGCTGGTCAGGGCATCCGTGCCACGGTGAATGGGCACGCTGTCAGCGTGGGCAACGTGAAGTTGATGGAGGCTTCGGGTGCCAAGGTCACCGAGTGTGAGAAATGCAAGCACGCCATGGGCACTATCATCCATGTGGCGGTTGATGGCGTGTATGCCGGCCACATCGTCATAGCCGACAGGGAGAAGGCCGACAGCCGTGATGCCATTGCCAGTCTGAAGAAACTTGGCGTTGAGAAGACCGTGATGCTCACGGGCGACCATGAGCGCGTGGCAGAGCATGTGGCGAGTGACCTTGGTCTTGACGAGTATCACGCCTCGCTCTTGCCGCAAGACAAGGTGGAGTGGGTGGAACGTCTCATCAACAATAAGCCCACTGGCTCCACGCTCGCTTTCGTGGGCGATGGCATCAACGACGCTCCCGTCCTCGCTCGTGCCGACGTGGGCATTGCCATGGGCGCGCTCGGTGCCGATGCCGCTATTGAGGCTGCCGACGTGGTATTGATGGACGACAAACCGTCGAAAATAGCCACAGCGGTTAACATTGCTCGCCGCACCATTGCCAACGCTCGCCAAAATTCCACCTTCGCCATAGCGGTAAAGGTCGTCATCCTCATCCTTGTTGCCTCGGGCGTGCTCGGCAGTCTTGCCATGCCTTTGGCAGTCTTCGGCGATGTTGGCGTCATGGTGCTATGCGTGCTTAACGCTATGCGCACGCTGAGGGTATAAAGAAGCAGACATCCAAATGCTTTTTTAATACCTGCGTCCTTTCACCCTTTCTTGTGCCTCAGGTAGTTGACACATTCCGTCATCACCTGCGCGCCGGAAACCTTCATGGCGGCAATATATAGCAGGGTGGCTATGATGATTTTAATGACCATGCGGAGCAGCAAGCCACGGAAGAGCGATGCCACGCCGTAGGCGATGGCGCACGCCGCCAACGCAGCGAGCATGAAAGGCAGCAGGTCTTTGAGCAACTGGAAGAAGCCATAGTCTACGATCTTTCGCGTGAAATACTGCCACGCCACGGTCCACACGGCGATGAAAGCGGAATATGCCGTGACCATGGCTATGATGCCTTGGCGCGCGAAGACGAGAATCACAGCTATTTGCAACACAATCTGCGCTATGTTCACCCACATGAAAATGTCAGACCGCCCCTTGCTGACGATGAGCTGCTGCATGGGGAGATAGACAGGGATGAACGCTCCGCTGACGCACAGAATCTGGAGTATGGTGACGCTCTCAATCCATTTGTCGGAGATGAGCAGCACTATAAACTCCGGGGCGATGATGGCCAAGCCAAACATCGCGGGGAAGATGAGAAA
>DAINOS010000040.1:0-7250 GCA_036743855.1 Prevotella sp.
CCTCCTCGTCGGTCATGTTGCCATCTGGATATATAAGCTTCATCATGCCTGAGAAAGTCTTGCGAATGGCGAGGTGGTCGCGCTCAGAGAGCGAACCATCAAACTTGGCATAGTCATTCAGCAACGCCGTGCGATCATCATTTCGAAGTTCGTGAAGCACTGCGGCAATATAGTCTGTGATAAGACCGTAGCCTTTGGAGAAACTGTCTTTCTTCAAAACCTTGATTTCCCATCCTGGGTTGTAGAGATGCATACGGTCGAGAAAAGCACCTTTGATGAATGCCGTCGGAATGCTCTCGAAGAGATGTGAATTCTTCAACATATACGGAACGGTATGCTTCGTATTGCCCACGAACGACATGGAGGCACTTGCCTCATGAGTTCCCTTGCCTCGGTTGAACGACTTATTGGCGAGATAATTCTGCATGGTGTCGATGAGCACAGCATCCACATTGCGGCCTTTCTGTTGTTCAAACTCATCCCATGCCACGACGTCCCAGTATCCAACCAGCCCCAGGATTTCCTTGTTGCCTTGTATTTTCACAAACAACCGTGCACTTGTCACGTCACCGCCACTGACGAGAACGCCATAAGGCGACAGTTCCTGAAACACATGTGATTTACCAGTGCCTTTCGGGCCCAGTTCGATGAAATTGAAGTTGTTTTCCACATGAGGGAGAAGACGAGCCAAGGTAATAAACTTCTCACGGCGGTTCATCACATCTGGGTTCAAGCCAACGGTGTGCATCAGAAAATCAATCCATTCATCTGTGGTAAAGTTCTTACGCTGGTCGATGTATTCCCGCAGGTCGATGTTTGAAATCTGGATAGGCTTCAAGGTCTGAATCTCCCATCTCACCTTGACGTTCTCACCACTGATATACCCCAAGGTGATGATACACCACACACCGTTGCCACTCAACAGCTTCGGATTCTTGCGCACATAGTCTGTGGCGATAGGAACGCCTGTCAATCCAAGATTAGCAAAGATAGCCTGGTACTCATCGTTCTTCTCATTTAGCACTACGGTAACCTTGTCAATGATACGATGCTTGCCGTTCTCGCGTATCAAACCCTTCACCGATTCTGCATCCGCACGGTGCACATAGTTGTTCTGTATCACCTGCTTCACCTTTTCTATACCTTCGCTTATCACCTCATCATCATCACTGGCGCAATATTGCCCGAGAAGATATTCCAGCACATATGTCGGCACAGGCAGACCACCTTTCACAAGAAAAGCCAAATCTTTTCGTACGACCTTGCCAATGAAGCAATCCATTATTTTCTGTTTCAAATCCATATACTTATAGTGGTGGGCGACGTGTATCACGTCGCATTATTGTTTTTCTTATAAATGTGCGGTGAGTCACCGCACCTACTAAAAATCGGTTTCTATCAATGTGTTGTTCTTGACCGTCTCACGGATGAGGGGATTCAACTTGTCTTCTATATCATAGATTCGAAGCTGCAACATGCTTGCGTCCACAGACTTATTCAAGTTGAGTGTCACTTCAAACACTCGATTGTTTAAGTTATTCGCATCCGCACTGTCCAAATTTACCTCTTTCTCCTGGGTCACAGGCTCATCGCCATTATAGATACAGCATACTACCTTGCGCTCCATCACCGTCATGCTCACGGCTTCCGACTGAATCATCTGGAACTTCAGGCGGCTGCTTACCATATTCAAGTTGTGGCTCATCAAGGCTACACCTACCTTCTCGGTCTTGTTCACTTTCTTGCGCACGCTCTTGATGACAGGAATAATCATCTCTTGGAGCGAAGCCCCACCATGCGCAAAATTGTAACCTCCTGCGGCAGCCAGTCGATTTGTTCCCTCAGGTACAGCAACCATGACAGGATTAGCACTCTTGATGGACGATACTTTATTTAGTGGGAACTTCACGATACCTTCCACATGGTCATTACTTTCCGTGATATAATATCGGGTCTTTTTCTCTATGGCTGGTTCCCCTACGATGTGCTTATCCTTGTCTTCAAACTTCATGTCATTATAGAGGAATCCATGGTCAGCCGTAAGAAGCACGTTGGTAACATTCCATGTGGCATGCAGTCGTTTCACCAATACGGCAAGTTGCTCGACGGCTTTTCTGCAAGCACTGATGACATCGAATGGACTTTGCGAATGTCCTGCATCATCAATCGTATCATGAAAGATATATACCAACGGACGTTTGAACAGTTCACGCATGGACTGCGAATCACCATTCATGACATCCTCATAACGAATGCAGATGGCGCCATCACGATATTTGCGCAAATGAGCAGTACGCTGGTCTATGGTTGTCAATATGGTGCCATCCACCAACATACCTATGCTGACACCACTGCTGCCATTGTGCGGTGGGACACCACTGCTGCCATTGTGCGGTGGGACACCGCACCCACTAAGTTCCAAGGAATGATGAGGAAGCAGGGCCAACTTGCAATACTTTGTCTCTGTTGGCAACATGGCTTGATAGGCACCAATGGAGGCTATGTGCTTTTCCTTGGCAAGCTCTTGCATGAGTTCCATCGCGACCTCATATCTCAGTGCATCACTCACGATGACCACCTGTTTCACGCTGGCATCAGCTTCATTGGCATAGAAATCTTCCTGTCGCTTCAAGCCAGTTTCTGTGAACCAAGCCCCCTTCTCCTCCACGCATTTTAGCCATTCGAGGTTGAATACGTTGCAGATTTTGGCATATTCCAAATCCAACTGCCGTTTCGCCAAAGTCAAGGTTTGCTCAATCGGGCATTCTTTTGTGATGAGCTCGTGGTATGCTTCGAGGGTCAGACGGTAATATGTATCTACAAGATAAAACTCAGAGATATATTTGTCCACATACTCCTTTGTGCTATTGAGCTTGAGAGTTCCCAAGCCTCTTACCTGCGTATAATACAGGGCAGATTGCTCAATAAACCGGATGGTTATCTGGATATTACTATCCACCGGCAGCTTCAAAGAGAGTTCACGCATACGCTCGTTCACTTGCTCAGGGTCAGCCATTAGCTTCTCTTCCACCACTTCTTTCAGGATAGGCCAACAAAGAGCCTCCGTCAGACAGTAATAGTTGGCATCCATGCCGTAGAACTTGATGATTTCTTCTTCCTTGATGTCAGATGCCAAAGCGACCATTGCCTGTGCGAACTTACCAGACAACTGACGGTCATGAGTTCCCAACTCATATATTTTATTCACTTGGTCGAGCACCACCGAGTTGGTTATCTTATACTGCTTGTAAGTGTCGCCAGACACTGCGTCCAACAATTGAGTGATGCTGTTGTATTTTAAGCTCTCTGCCACGCCCTTCATCCTTGGCAGCGCATTAGGATTATAGGTGACTCCAAAGAGCTTCCTTAACTTCTCGTTGATTGCTTTACTGGCATCCCGGTTCTTGTCGAGTTTGTACCAAAAATCGGTGCGTTTCTTCTCATCGGCAATGGCATCAAGGATGATAATCTTCACGATGAGACTCTCCCACTCCAGGAGTTTCTTCTCTCCGAGATAGTTGCTAATGAATGCACGGCAAATCATATCCTCACTAAATGATGAGCCATCAATATGACCATTGAGAATATTGCTGATACGTGAAGACATGATTTCAACAATATTCTTCTTCACGAACCCACGATATTTCTCTGGGATATTATACTGTTGCATAAAGCTGGCATAGTCATCTTCCTTGTACTCCATGTTGGCTTTCAGCATGTCGAGCAACGGAAAGCTGAGCTGTTGCTCCTCGGTATGGGGATATACCTGCTCCGGGAAGAGCAATACCACGCGCTTGTCCTTCCAGTCGTTTTCTATGGCATACTTGGCATTGAACCAAGCACCATCGAATACCTTATAAATATAACCGTCCTTCCACTGTTCCTGCTCATCGAGTTCGTTCTGGATGATGTTCATCCTGTCGAAGATGAAGAGCACGTGAAGTTGTGGGTTGCGCTCGAAATAATTGTATATTCTATCTTGTACCATAATAGTAGGTGCGGTGTCTCACCGCACATGATGAATAAGTAGGTGCGGTGTCTCACCGCACATGGTAATATTTATTATTGCGACGTTGGACACGTCACCCCTTGTTTTTGCGACGTGGGACACGTCACCCACTATTTTATTTTTTGCAATACATCGCCAAACTTGGCATAGTTCACAACCACACCATCGTCGAGGTCGAAGCTGATGGCTTGCTCTGCCACTACTTGCAGACGCTCGTGATATTCACGGCACTCGTCAAGTTGTTTCTGGAGAGTTTGGAGTTGTCTGCTCTCCTTGGTGGTGAGTTCAGCACGACGGGCGTCAAGCTTGTCAATCTCAGCCTCCACGTGCTCGATGTAAGGTAGGAGATACTTGGACCTTACTCGCTCAGCTGTATAGGCGTTCATGCGGTGCATATAGGCGATGACTTGGAAGGTGCCCTTCTTCGACGCAAACAGCCAGTAGATAGGACGGTTCTGGTACATCTTTTTGTGGTCTTTCCAAAAGTCCTTCACGAAGTATTGCTCTATCGGTTTGCCGAGACACTTCTCCACATAGTTCAGGTTTTCCACATGCTTCTCGTTGCCTAATGCGACACGTATGAAGTCGGCAAAGCGTGCAGATGCGTTGTCGCTGAATCCATAGTCGTTTGGCATAAGCGGCATAATGCCGTCGTCGTCGATTTCCCATGTCTCGCCGTTATACTCGTAAGGAGCTATCTCCTCATCGGTAGGATTAGGATGAGCGATGTGCAACCCCGGTTTGTCGAGGCGATAGCGTCCCATCATGCAGCCTACGGCATAGCTGATGAACTGCTTTATGATGGCATCGTCGTGCCACACGATATGTTGAGTTTTATTATTGTCTGTCATCGTTATTTTTCTTTGTGTAGTATCTATTTCTGTTTCCACCGTGGGCTTCAATATATCCAAGCTCTGCAAGTTGGCGCAGGTAGCGTTTGGCTGTTGTATCTGCCAAGCCCATCTCTTTGACAAGATTTTCTGTTCTGATTTTCTCTTTATCGGCCATAAATGCCATAATATCGGCCAATTTATCGGCCAAGAAAGGTTTTATCGACCATTTATCGACCATTTCCTCTTGCAGAAGATGTTTATCGGCCATCTCTGGGACTACAGAATCAACATACATTTCGATGTCTTGCTTCAAATGGGCTATATGTAGCGATGCCATGCAGTCAAGGAAAATATTGATGTTTTCTTTCTCTCTCGTGTCAATAAGAGCCTGTATGTATTCTGCCTTATCCTCTTTCAACACTTTAGTGGGAAGCACGTCATATTCCATCTGGAGTAGGTTCATCAGCAACCGGCAAGTTCTGCCGTTGCCATCAGCCCATGGATGGATGGTCACCAACTCGTAGTGAGCCCAGAAACTCAGGTCATAGACTGCCACGATATCTGTCGGGTCAAGTGAATGGCGGCGCTCATTGAGCTCTTTGCAGAACGCCTCCAACTTCATGGGCACTTTCATCCAGTTCATATACGAGCGTCCGCCAGCCCCTGCAGTCACATTCAGCTTGCGCAGTTCTCCTTTCGAAGCATCAAAGCTGCCACCAAGCGAATTGTACTCGCCACCTGTCCTTGCCATAACCTTGGCAGACAATGCTATGAGCGACTGCACGGTGATGTCCTCGTAACGTTTTATCCATACCCTGCCATAGTCGTAAGCTGCTTTAAGGTCAAGGTTCATCAGTTGCTCTATCATTGGCTTGCCCTTTGCCGTGATTCCTTCATCAAAGAGCAACTGGGCTTCCACTTCTGTCACAGTACTGCCCTCAATGGCTGTACTATGGGTGATGATGGAGTACAGATAGAACTTCTCATAGTCTATCTGTTCAGAGATTCCCAATTCCTTATATTTCTGTAGCAACTGAAGCAATCGCTTCTTATTGTCTTCTGTCATAACGAGTTCTCATATATCCATATTTGACTTTATCCAATTTCTCATCGCTCGGCAAAGCTCAAGCAAGCTTGGCTTTGCTCTCACTCTATCGAAATTTCTCCTTGTTGGAGAATGGTGATCTCATCGAGAGGGACATCGGGGTTGAGTTCGTCTTCGAGACCGTAGATATCGATGAACTGGCGGTTGAGCTCTTCCTCGTTGGCATGGAGCTGCATGAACTTACGCTCCCACTTCTGCTTGTACTTGTTGACCAAATCCTCCAGGCTGAAATTTAGTGGGTGCGGTGTCTCACCGCACATGACATGCTCGTTGTTAGATGTTGCTGTGACGTGGGACACGTCACCTACTAAAGTATAGCTGGCAGAAGGAAGATGGGCAGGGTTGCTGATGATATAGTCAAGCTTTGCATTATAGCTGTTTTCGTTCCTCACCATGTGGTCGAAGCATTCACGCTCCCATACAGGGCCTTGTCTTCCCAACAACTTGTTTATCTCGTGCGCCGAGAACCTCTTCCAGCTCCCTACGATATTCTGCACAAGATTGCCGTCTCGTGTCGATAGAAGCACATGCACATGGTTGGGCATGATGACAAAAGCGTGTATGTCGTAGCGTTCGCCATTGAAATGCATAATAGCGTTTGCAACGACATTCCTTATTTTTTCATCCTTCAGTATGCACTCACCATAACCGGCATCGATCCATTTCTCCATAGTGCTGCCTACTTCTCTTTCATACTTCTCCATAGTGGCAATATCCCATGGTTTAGGATGCTTTGCCAACCATTGCTCCTTGGCATCTCCATATTCTTTAAGTTTTGCTTGAGGGAGAGAGTCAGCCAGACGGAAGGTGACAAACTGCACACAGTCACCTTGGTTCCAATGTGGCAGTTTGTTTATTGTTATATGTATATAGTCATTCTTGTTGACAAATCGTAGTGGGTGCGGTGTCCCACCGCACATGTTTTGATTTGCGTCACTACTTGTTGCGACGTGAGACACGTTTAGTGGGTGCGGTGTCCCACCGCACAATGGAGAAGTTGACATTTCCGCTGTTGCGACGTGAGACACGTCGCCCACTAACTCGTCTCCGATGCTCAATAGCTCGTTGCGCTGGAAATCCCAGGAGGTTTCGTGGGCATCCCAGTCGGAGCGGGAGATTGCAATAACATTTGATATGTCATTTTCAGATACACCATTCATATTCTTTGTTATTGGAATCTTACGCAAATAACCTGATTCGACACCAATGCCTGGACAATACACATTGATAATATAACTTATTATATGTGTATTCAATAGAGCCAAATGTTGTTTAATGTCTTTTTCATCTTTAAAAAACATAC
>DAINOS010000040.1:7265-13556 GCA_036743855.1 Prevotella sp.
AATAACGAAATGATGGACTTCCGGACGCAATTGTTCCCCATGTAATAGCAGGTTTGAATATGTAATCCAAATTGTAATTGTGCGATCGTATTCTACCTGTTTCAACGTCTTTAAAATTCTGAATTTCATACCCGTCATTTTGCCAATTTACAAGGTACTCATTATTCCCATACCATTTTCGTTGTTTACCACCCTTGGCAAATGGAAACCACTTCAAATTACTCTCTTTCGCTTCTATTCTATTTTTACAATTTAAGTTACAATTATCAATAGCGACTTCATGCCACAATCTTATAAAACGGTCATTATTAGCAGTAGCCATACCAACTCTTGGTTCTGCAATATTTCCCAAATAAATGCCAGTAGCAAAAATCTTAAGGCACAAGTTTGACACCCAATACCCAATCGGGCACCCTGGAATCTTCTCAAAGTTCTTCTGCTCCACATTCGGATAATAAATGCGGTTGCCATCCTCATTCCCATGGATGTGCGAAAGGAAGAGTTGTTCCTTGTCGGCACAATTCTTACCATCCACAAGGCGATAGTATGTTCCCCCTTGTTCAGTAGGCTGATGCTTAGAGAGCACAAACGCGGTGTTCTGCACCACCTCACCCGACAGTTCATCGAATGTGCGGGGCCCGAGATGAAGCATGGAGTCGATGTTATAGTCTTTCAAGAAGCGCGTGCGCAGTTTCTCAAACGACGACAGGAACATCCAGCTCTGCATATTGATTTGCGCCATCTTGCCGTTTGGTGCAAGACGCTCCATGCCCATATCCATGAACACAGAGAAGAGGTCGGCCTTCGCCTCTGCATAGTTGTCCTTCACATACTTGCTCAGTATGCTATTCATCTTACCCCCACCCATATATGGCGGATTCATCACCAAGGCATGATACTTCTCCGTGAGGGCAATAATCAGACGAAAACCATCCACCATTGGTTGGAAAGCCTCAACATATTTTGTTTCTGCATCATATGCAACCACAGCCTCAACTAACTTCTTGCGAGTATTGTCGCTTATGTTGAACCGCATGATGCTGCCTAAAGAGTCGGCATCCTTCATCAGGTCGAAGGCTTCTGCCAACTCGCCATCGTCTACGTTGGTCCAATCCAACTGATAAGCGCAAATGAAATGGCCCAAAGTTTCCTTTAGGGTATAGCTATCGCATACGGGCATCGCCAGCACATTCGGCAACACGTGGGCATCGGCAAACGAAGCATCCTTCTGACAGGCATTCAGCAAGAGGGCAAAGGTAGCCAACTGCTTGGCACGGGTGTCGAGGTCGATGCCCGTGAGGTTATGGCGGAAGATGTTATCCACAGCCTCGCTGCGGCTATAGCCTTCGGCAATATAAAGTTCATAGAGCAGGTCGAAGCACTCATTGAGAATATGACCAGAACCGCAAGCAAGGTCTGCCACCTTGAGGTCTGTCAGCTCATCGTAGTGTAGTAGGTGCGGTGTCCCACTGCACGATGGCAAGGATGATATTCCTGCTGTTGCGACGTGGGACACGTTTAGTGGGTGCGGTGTCCCACCGCACATGGTCTGATTTGCATCACTACTTGCTGCGACGTGGGACACATCACCTGCTGCTGTTGCGACGTGGGACACGTCGCCCACTAAATAGTGCCATTTCTTCTGGAGCTGGGTTTCGTAGGGGTTGTTGTCGAGATAGATTCTGCCCACGGTGTTTTGCACCATGTATTTCACTATCCAGTTAGGGGTGAAAATCTGCGTGGCTGCAGGAATCTCGTCAGCCTCGAACTTACCCTTCTTGGCAAATACCTCGTCTTTGCGCTCTGATATATAGAACTGGTAGAGCCATCCTATCAGCTCAGGAGAATGGAAGTCATCATCGGTGATAAACTCCGTATGGTTGAGTAAGTCCACAAAGCCACCTTCCGCCAAGATGTTGTTTGGCAGAAGGAGCTCGGTATAGTCGGCGATACCACCGAAGCACCTGTTGATGATAGGATTCTCATGACACCACGCCGTGATAAGAATGGCAAACTGCTCCGTCACCTTGGTGTCGTCATCCAGCAGCTCCATGAGCCGTTGGCGCATTTCTTCCTTCATTTGCGGATAGCGTCCCTGTCGGGCTTCATCCACGATGACCGGGGTACGTGCCGCATCGGCATAGGCAAGCACAGGGGAGCACAGGTTGTTCTTCTGCAAGATACGAATGGCGCAAAGGCGGTTGAACCAAGTGTATGCAGCCTCCTCATAGACATCCTTGATGCCTATCTGCTGGATGCGGTTGTAGAGAGACATCCACTGGTGGTAGAAGCCCTCCGTCTGCAACTGCCCGTTCCACACAGAACCGCCCTGCATGAGTTGCGGTTTGTTCTCTTCCGCCACGTTGCCCTTCTTGTCGAAGCCAAGGGTGAGCATCTTGGCGGCGATGCCAGCTTTCAATATATTTCGTGCCTCGGTAGCGAAGCGCTTGATTTTATTTGTATCCATTGTTTGATAATTATTCGAGCTTGTAGTGGGTGCAGTGTCCCACTGCACTTCTGTTCGTAGTGGGTGCAGTGTCCTCACTGCACTTCTGTTCATAGTGGGTGCAGTGTCCCACTGCACTTAGCGACGTGGGACACGTCGCCCACTACTTGATGACCATCACGCTGTCGCCGTTCTCCATGGCCTTCATCAGTTGAGTTCGCAGGTGGCTCAGGTAGTCGTCGATGTCGGCAGTGGTCTGCAAGGGGTGCGAGGTCTTGGTGCGGAGCGTGATGTTGCGCACGGCGTGCCCCCCATTGCTGTCCGGCTTGGCGGCTTCCAGAATCTTCGCCACCTGCTCCTGATAGAAAGCATCGGTGCTCAGGTTGTTTTGCAGTTGCAGGATGTTGGTAGGTGCCGTCTTCAGTTGGATGGTCACATCCTCCTTTGCCAGGATGTCTGTGCCGACCTTGTTTTTCTCGCAAATGAGGCGCAGCTGTCTGAATGTCTCCGTGTAAGCATCGCTTACCTGGCGTCGCAAGTCATGTCGCACCCCATCGAGGATGCCTGTGAGCTGGCGTTGCAGTTTGATGTAGCCACGCAGACCAGCGATAGGCCAAGGGTCATCCTTCAGTTTGCAGAAGTCGGCTACGGCTCCTTGCAGCTCCATCGGCACGAATGGGAAGTTATACTGGTTTTCGTCTTGGAAACGCAGGAGTTGCTTATAGATGTCGAGCTGGTCGTGAGTGAACTGCACCACCTCTCTACATTTATCGATAAGTTTCTTCGCCTCGTCTTTTGCAGCGATAATGAGGTTGAAAAACTTCAAAGGGTCACGCTCGCCCAGCCACGACTCGAAAAGCTCGATAGCCTCACGGATAGGCTGGCAGAACTGATAGCCGGCAATCTGGTGTTCGATGTCCTTGTAGCCCTTGATGAACATGGCAAGGCTGCGGTCGCTCTCTATGTCACGACAAGCACGGAAAAGTTGAGTGCTGTCGGTGGAAGCTGGAACTGCCGATATGCCAAATATCTCTTTCCACGCATCAATAAAGTTCTGGATTACCTGTGGCGAGATGGCCTTAGCCCGGCGCAATGTAAACTTGTTGGATTCGCTGACGATGCGGTTGGCCACGGTTGATGTCTCCACATTCGGGTTGTTGGCATAAGAGTAGTCGCGGTTATGGCGACGCACCAACTCATTGATGACATACAGCGTGCAGATGTTGTCCCAACCGTATGGTGCCTTCGAGAACTTGGCAAGCACGTCCGCCACGTTCACCTCGGCATGTTGCTTGTTGAGATAGATTTCCACCTCGTGCTCGGCATCAGTGAGCACGGCATTCATCCCCTCGTAATCTCCTGGTTGAACAGGACGGAGAATCGCCTTCTTCAGTTGTTCCGTGGTGCGTGGAATACTTGGATAATCCACAAGACTTGCCTTGGTATAGATGCTCGAAAGATGCTTGTCCATGGCTATGCGATAGCGGTCGTTGCCACGCTTCTGTCCGAGTTCAGCCTCGTCGATCACGCTCATACCGGAAATGATAGGACAGGTATCGAGAATCTTCTCAAACTCCGGCTTGATGAGTCCTTCGTAAAGTTCGTTGGCACGCTTATCAAACTCGTCGCGGGTTTTCCTGTTGTCATCGCTGGTCACAGGGGTAGCCATGTAGCGGTTGGCCTGACAATACCAGTAGAAGGTGTTGTACAGGCGCTTGTTGTCACGATACTGTGGTCCCACATAGTAAACCATGCGGTTTTGGTTGCTATTCTGCAAAGCCAACAACTCTGCAGTTTCATAGTCGGCATCCATCACGAACTCCACCTGCACGTCTGGATTGTTAGAAAGGAAGGTACGCTGCTTGATGGTTAGACCTACGGAGAAGCTACGAGTCTTGTATTGCTCCTTGTTTTTCAAGGCAGTGATGTACTTATTGAAGATTTCCTTCAGCTGTTCTGCCTGGGTGTTGTTGTCCACCACTTGGCTCTGTATAAGTTGAGCCACCTTCATTTCCTCCTCGCTATAGAAGGTGAAAGTATCTGGCGCACCTTCCTTGCCCTGTTCCCGATGGATGATATTGTTGTCGCAAAGGAAATCCACAATTTTCTCTACTTCGTTCTTGATTGTAAGACGAGGAGTCTCCATGTCGTTGACAAGGAGCGTGGTAACATTGTCGATGGTAGCCGGGAACAGCAACTGGTCGGTCTGCGAGATATTGCAAATCATGAAAAGCACATTGGCCACACGCAAGGCAAAGTGGGTTCGCTCAGGGCGTTCGGTCTGGTAGGTGCGCGCCATGTCGATGGCGTTCTGACGAGCTTTCTGGCCACGAGCCTGCAAGCCCTCCTCAAACATATTGTTATAAAGTTCGTCGAAAGATATAAACTTGCCCAGTTCCGCTTCGGCATTTGCCTTGGCTGTGGAGTGGATGACCTTGATGATGCTTCGCTCATTGCCCTTCACCTCCTTGGCTACATAGCCGAGGGCGAGGAATGAGTTGAATACCTGCATAATCAACTTGAACTGGTAAGGCACGAATGGATAGTAGTCTACGAAATCGTCTTGCGAGTCGTAGCTGCTATACGAAGTTGGCAACTTGAACTGCAAGTCGAACCCAGCCCTATATTTATTGTAGAGCGAAGCGAGCACAGGCTTCACTTCCTCTTTCTTGTCGAGAATACGCTTCTGGGTGATAACTTCTGGCTGTGTGCCCTTGAGAGACACCTTTACCTCGAAACGTCCCTTGATTTTGCCTTCCGTGTCTTTCTCCTCAGCAATATTGCAGTCGTCCATGATCTCGGAAAGATCCTGCTGGGCAGTGCAAGCCACCCACACCTTGTTGTCGCAAGCCTCGGAGAGCTTGGTGATGATCTCCTGGAGGTTGAGATAGCGGTCGCGCTCCTTGTTGATAAACTGGCTCACCTCATCGGCAAGGAATATCAAGCGGTAGTCATCGCCCTTGTCTTTCAGGTAGGAAGCCAGCTCCATGCCGAAACGGTCGATGCTCATATTGGTGTCGCGCTTGATGATGCGCTCACGAATGCTGTCCACGGAGAGCGTAGGAGCCAGTTGCTTGGCGATGTCGAGCACCCAGTCAAGCTCATTGTCTATCAGGTCGGCAGCCATGCCTGGGTCGTTCCAGTCACCGCCCTCCTCGGCGATGCGCTGCTTAAACGCCTCGAACACACCTTTCTCCGCCAACGGCTTTTCCAGGTTCTGCGCCAGGGTGATGTTGAACTTGTTGAAGCCACGCTTGCCGTTGAACTCATTCCAGAAGACATGAAGGAATGCTTTCTTCTTGTCGGTGGAATTGTCGTAGCTTGTTTCGAGATTGAATATACAAGTATCAATCGTGGCACGTTTCAACCAGTTGGCTATAGACAGCAATTCCTCATAGTCGAAGCTGATGTTGTGCTTCTCGTCCAATGGGTCGATGGCTTTCACCGCTTCAAGCAGGCGATCCATGGCTGCCCCCTGGGTGGCAGGAGTGATGCAGTAGTCGAGGTATTTCAGGAAGTGAGACTTTCCGGAGCCATAGTAACCGTCAATCCAGATACCCACGTGGTCGTAAGGCTTGTTGTTCTTGATGGCATCGAGTATGCGGAAGAGACCATTGATGATCTCATCCGTAAACACGTATTCCTGTATTTCTATCCGCTCGGTCTCAGGGTCAAACTTGGTTGCGCTGACGGCAGGGTTGACCGCACGGTTGATTGGTTTGCTATATAATTCTTTCAGCTTCATATTTAGTGGGCGACGTGTCTCACGTCGCGTCATTTGCATTGTTTGTTATTTTTATTGTGCGGTGAGACACCGCTTTTTTTATTGTGCGGTGAGACACCGC
>DAINOS010000040.1:13656-16123 GCA_036743855.1 Prevotella sp.
TTATTTTTATTGTGCGGTGAGACACCGCTTTTTTTATTGTGCGGTGAGACACCGCACCTACTACTCGTTAACCAGAAGGGTTGCACGATAAGTGTGATTGTCTGGGAGCGTATCGAACAGACGGAAGGAGTTTTGGTCACGATGCCCAGGATAAAAGACGATAATCTTATACTTCCCGGTTTCGTTGTAATCCTCATAGAGGGCAAGAAACTCATTGACCCTCAGATAGGGGAACATACTGCCAATACCATACAGGAATACGTAGGGACGACGATAACCATCCTGAATGGTGATATGGTCAATGATACGCTTGTGAATGTACTGCACAAACTCTGGCGAATGGGCATTACGAGTGAGCGTATCCTGGGTGTTCTCCGCCTTGGTAGGGTCATCATGCTCTTTTTCAAGCAGATATTTCAACATGGACGGATGGCGCAGAAACTTCTTTTGGTCGAGGAAGTGACAGAACTCCTCGAAGAGATTCAGCGTAAGCACATCCACATAATTGACGGGGCGAATGAGATTCGCCTTAAACTCCCGTATCTGTCTACGAATGTCATACTCCTTGTCAGCAGGATACTGGTAGATGAAGAAATTGTAGAACAAATCTCCATTCTCCGTGTCCTGAAAACCAGGGCTGTTCAGTTTATCATCAAGTTCTTTTATCGTCATAATCATTCATTTAGTGGGCGACGTGTCTCACGTCGCATCAGTTTAGTGGGTGACGTGTCTCACGTCGCATCAGTTTAGTGGGTGACGTGTCTCACGTCGCATCATTGATTGCCGTGCGGTGGGACACCGCACCCACTACGGACAGCTTGTATCTCGTATGGCTGCAGGAGGCAAGCTTCCAAGAACCAAGGTTCTCCCTTAGCCAAATAGTATTCATAATTGTCGCAGCGCAAGGAATGAAGATGATTGTCCTCGTCAAGCATACCAACCTTTCTGAGGATGGTAAGGTAGGCTCCCGTCACCTTGCTCTTCGTGGTATCGCTCCATGAATCCACGAAATCATCATGGGCGGAGATTTCATTGAACTCCATCATAAGGTCTTCCTTGTCTACGCTCTTGGATATGCTGTTCCACCTACGCATGGTGACATTGACATGGAAGTCGAAGCATATCTTATATGTTTTAAGAATGACATAAAAGAGGGCAATCTTTTTGTCGCTATCACTCATCTTCTTGAAATCATCCCAAAAGGAAAGCGGAACAGCTTGGTACCTGCGCCTGATTTCCGTGATAACTTTCTTTCGGGATGTCTCGGCATTGATATGCAAAACATTGTTGTTCACCTTTTCTTTCTGTAGCAGTACTTCACTGTTTTCCGCTTGAAGCAAAGGCAACAACACGAGAGTTTCCTCAAAGAGGAATCCCCCACCTGTCAAGGCTGCCGTATATGGACTTCTTATTTTGTTCATCAATCTATCGTGTCAAGTTCAAGTCTTTGTTTTCCATATTTCTTTTTATACAAAAGTAATGCTTTTATCCGAAATAGTATTATTAAAATAGCACAAAATGGAAAATTCTCTCAAAAGAATGCCGAAATTGTTTTGCCGTATCAGTGAAACATCGTACATTTGCAATCACAAATACGAAACAGACATTCGGGGTTGTCCTGATTCGATCGGGATACTCATCAAAATTTTGTTGAAAACCGGGTCACTTCTCTTGTCGATGGCGGGCCACATAAAACCGCGCAAGCGGACTAAGCCGTAAGGCCAGTGGATTACAAAAACGGAGAGAACCCACAACTTTTATAGCTGGAGTTTTCATCACATCCTCAGGGCAACCCCTTTTCTTATATTTTTCAAAACAAGTTAAATACCATGTTTAGCGGAATAGTGGAAGAAATGGCGACCATCGTCGCCATAAAGCGGTATGGAGGCAACGTAGACCTCACGTTGACTTGCTCATTCACCAACGAGCTCAAGATAGACCAAAGCGTCAGTCACAACGGCGTGTGCCTTACCGTGGTCAACATCGACGGCGACCAATACACCGTCACGGCAATGAAAGAGACCCTCGACCGCTCAAACATAGGACAACTGAATGTTGGCGACAAGGTAAACGTGGAGAGGTCGATGCAGGTCAATGGCCGCCTCGACGGTCACATCGTGCAAGGCCACGTCGACGAGACGGCGGAGTGCGTTGACATGAGAGATGCCGATGGCAGCACCTATTTCACCTTCCGCTATCATGCCGACAAGGCGATGGCAAGGCGTGGCTACATGTGCGTGGACAAGGGCTCGGTGACGGTGAACGGCGTGTCGCTGACGGTAATCAACCCCACCGACGACTCTTTCACCGTGGCCATCATTCCTTTCACGCGCGAGCACACCAACTTCCACTACATCAAGGTGGGCTCACGGGTAAACATCGAGTTCGACATCTTAGGGAAATACATAGCGCGCCTGCGCCATTTCGACGAGTAAAAAGAGGCCATTCGGCTTCACGCTTGAATCGC
>DAINOS010000041.1:0-16050 GCA_036743855.1 Prevotella sp.
CTTCTCTGTTTTATGTAAGTCTGTTCAAAGAACTCTTTTCTTCGTTGCTTGTCGGTGCATTCCCGAAAAGCGAGTGCAAAGGTATACACTTTTTCAGTTCCCTCCAAATGTTTTCAAGATTATTTTCAAAAAATCTTTTATTGTTGACATAAATCAAGGATCATGGGAGGGGATAGACAAGATAGACGGGATAGACGGGATAGACAGGATAAATATGGAGGAAGGGATGGTGGGCATGGTGGGGATATTCAAAGCAGGCATTTCTGGTAAGCCACTCGGTCATCACCATCAAGAAGATGGATTATTCCGCAATAATGAAAACCATTCTTTAATAGACAACGTTGCATCGGAATGTTGTCTTTGTGAGTGTCTATCCTGATATTGTCGGTAACCTTGAAGCAGAAATCAAGAATGTCCCTCATGTTTCCATGGGATTTTGGCAAACTGGCGACACGATGAATGACATAATATGGTCTATCGGCATCAATCCAACTGCCATCATATATTCTCGCATAGGTGACATCCGGGCCAGGAATGAAAGAAAATGTCGCTACTGCCACATCGTCTTCTATAAGTAAATGGCAATATCCCTTCTCTATATCATTCTTCAACAGACCTACCGGTGGGTAATTGCCGTCCCACTGATGCATATTTCCACTCTCACGCATTATCCTGCGCCCACTATTGATCAAATCAATCACAGTGGCAAGGTCAGACACGTTAGCTTTTCTAATAGTTCTTTTCATATTTCACGCTTACAGAACTTATTCTTCGTGCGATTCAATCCATTTGGTTATTATCATTTTCCGATGCAGAAATGCTTGAAAATGTTGTTGAGGGTTTCTTGTGGAGTGATGCGATCTTGTCCTGTGATGTCCGCAAGGTCATCAATGACGAGACGCAAGTCCTCGGCAAGGAGGTCTGATGAAAGACTGGCGTCAATGCCATCCACGACTCTCATGAGGTCGTGGTAAGCCTTCATCAAATCGGAATAATGACGTGCGTTGGTCACGATGACATCGGCAGACGACAATTCAGGAATGTCGAGATCATTGACAATCATGGATTCAAGTTCGGCAATTCCCCTACCCTCCTTGGCGCTAATCTCAATGACACGCATGGTTGATGGCAACGAGACGGGCGAATGAGGCAAGTCGACCTTGTTGACTACGACAAAGAAGTGCTTGCCACTCGCCAACTTCCCCATTCGCGCTATTTCCTCTTCAGAAGGTTGACCATCGACTACCCACAACACGACGAAAGCCTTGTCGAGAGCTTCCATGGCGCGCGCTATGCCGATATTCTCTATCTTGTCATCGGTTTTTCTCAACCCTGCGGTGTCGATGAATCGGAAGAGCACACCGCCAATGGTCGTGGTGTCCTCAATGGTGTCGCGCGTGGTGCCATCGATGTCGGAGACTATGGCGCGCTCCTCGCCCAATAGCGCATTGAGCAATGTGGACTTGCCGACATTGGTCTTGCCCACGATGGCAACGGGCACACCTGTTTTCAACACCTTGCCAGTTTCAAAACTCTTTGCCAAGCTCAATATGCGAGCGCTTATATTCTTAGCCAAGCTATCAAGCTCGGAACGGTCGGCGAACTCCAAGTCCTCATGGTCGGAGAAGTCGAGCTCCAGCTCCATGAGCGATGTCATCTTCAACAACCTTTCCCTCAAAGATGAAAGCTCATTGCTGAACCCGCCCTTCAGCTGACTCATCGCCAACTGGTGCTGCACCTTATTGGTCGAGGCTATCAAATCTGCCACAGCCTCAGCCTGCGACAAGTCCATCTTGCCATTGAGATAAGCACGACGAGTGTACTCGCCAGGCCCAGCTTGGCGCGCGCCATGCCGCTGCAACAGGGTCAAGACACGCTGTATGATAAAGCGGGAGCCATGACAAGAGATCTCCACGCCGTCCTCGCCCGTATAGCTATGTGGAGCCTTGAAAACGGAGACGATGACATCATCTATCGTCTCTCCGTCTTCATCCTTTATCTCACCATAATGAAAAGTGCCACCCTTGGCTTCGGTAATGCCGCGAGAAAACACGCTCTGCACTATGGTAATGGCCTTGGGCCCACTAAGGCGTATCACAGCTATCGCGCCTCCTGCCGGAGTGGCGAGAGCTGATATGGTATCGTCAAACAAAAGCTTATTGTGACTTATCATGGTATTATCTTGTATTTGCAGTGTAAAATTACAAACAAATCACCACGACACCAAGCTTTTCGCGCAATATTATGACCTTGCGCTCATCATGGCCATGAATAACAAGCTATTTGCCGTGTGCATGATCCCATTTCAAGTAAATGCCAGCCAATATGGTTCCTGATATACTGTGCCATGCGCAACTGATGGCGCAAGGCAACACGGCAAGAGGCTGCGCCGCGAAGAAGTTGGAAGCCAGCACCGTGGCAAGGCCGGCGTTTTGCATGCCAACCTCTATGGATATTGTGCGCTTTTTGGCCGTGTTGAAACGTGCCAATCGCCCAGCCGTCCAACCAAGCAGATAGCCAAGGCTGTTGTGGCAGAACACCACGGCAAACGTCCAAAGGAAAAGCATCAAGCCACGAGCCACGAGGTCGTCGTGGACCGTGGAGATGACACCGCCAACGATTATGGCCAAGCACGTGACGCTCACGCCGGGCATCAAGCTCTGTATCGTCGGGAAAGATGGGCGATGACTGTAAAAATAGTTGAGCGCGCAGCCTATCGACACGGGAAGGATGGTAACAATGAGTATGTTGGTAAACATGCCCACGGCGTCGATATGTATGATTTCGCCGGCTGTAAGTTTCATGAGCATAGGGGTCATGACAGGTGCCAGAATGGTGGAGGCGCACGTCATGCCAACGCTGAAAGCCACGTCACCATGGCACAGATAGCTCATGATGTTGCTCGAAACGCCACCGGGGCAACTGCCAACGAGCAGTATTCCAAGGGCCAAGGCAGGGTCAAGGTGCCACACGTGAACAAGGACGTAGGCCACACCAGGCATGATGATAAACTGGGCGCACGCTCCTATGAAAATGTCGAATGGGCGTTGAGCCAAGATCTTAAAGTCTTCTGTCGTGAGAGTCAAGCCCATGGTTAACATGATAATGCCCAATATCACCGTTTGCGTGTTGCCGCGCACCCAATCGAATGTGTGGGGAACGAAAAAGGTGAATACTGCGATGCCAATCACAAACAACGATGTGTAGTTGGCGAGCCAGCGGCTCAACATTTGCAAAAACTTCAACATATAATTTTGACTTTTAATTCTCTTTTGCCAAGGCAGCTAAAATGCAATAATATTCATATACTGTCGCTTTGCGGTTGCAAAGTTACGACTTTTATTTCAAATCAAACAAAAACAAGACATTTTCTTACGCTTTAATACAAAACAGCGTGTTTTAGTTACGATTCTGCGCGATTATCTTTTTTTGAAAGAAATGGGATACAAGGTCTTCCGTGGAATACAATTGGTAATTTTAATCAACAAAACCACTTACAGGAATCGATTATTTCCCAGCGGTGATCAACTTGTTTGGAAATGGCGCAATGACGACAAAGTTTGATACATGGCTAACAATCAGCACATTACAAGAACCACGCGGCATCAAACGCGACAAACGCGCCTATTTGTGCATGGATTTTGGCTGATAAAGCGTCTTCATTCAACTTAAATCGAGTCGCCATTACACCACAACGGGGTTGCCTTTACGCCCTAATCGCAACCTCGTTGTGGCGTAATGGCAACCCCATTGTGGTGTAATGACAATAAAGAGACACTTCACGCCTCGTTTCTCATGCTTTTTTGCCTTTCCCAATCTCTAAAACACGGTCCTCCCTTGGGGGTGTTTTTTGATATTTTATTTTACAAAAGCGATTGTCATTTCAAGAATGTAATGACACGGAGGATTACTCAAACAACGCCTTCCACGCGAGAAAGCGCTGAAGGCCATCCTTGCCGAAACGGGCGATACTCTTCTCCGCCTGCTCAAACGACTTTTCCTTGTCGGGATGCGTCTTGGAGTAGAACTTGTCGGCGTAGCACACAAGTTTTTCCTCCAAGGTCTCGGGAAGGAAGTCTTGGTGAGGCAAGGGCAAGTCTTGTTCTATAATCTCCTCCTTTGTCAGTCCGGCTCCAGTGTGGCGCTCGCAAACACGCGCATGTCGTGGGTAGCCCTCCCCTCTCATTATCTCCGCGCCTATCAAGCCATGGCGCAAATACGGCTCCGTGCCGTGACAGCAAATACCCGGCGCGTCGCATCTGAATATGCCTATGTCGTGGAGCATGGCCGCTTCCTCGACAAAGCGACGGTCGAGATGAAGCTCTGGATGAGCGTCGCAAATCTTGAGGGCGCGCTTGGTCACGAGTGTGGAGTGGGTTAAGAAAATATCCCGAAGTTTGTTGGCTTCGGGATAATATTTGTCTATGATCTTGTTATAATCCATATAAAAAGAATAAGGTGCCACCATTATAGTGACACCTTATATGTTGTGCTATTTACTTTTCATCTCTTTTGATATAGGCAATCACGCTGCCCTTCTGCACCTTAGAGCCTTGCTTGGCGTTGATTTCCACGAGTTTGCCGCCGAGGTCAGCCTTGACCTCAACAAACTCGCCCCATGGTGCCTGAATCCAGCAGAACGCGTCGCCTTCCTTGTAGGCCTTGCCAATGAACGGCTCAAGTGCGGGCTCTGCCTCACCGTCGCCCTGGAAGTCCCAGAAGATTTGACCACGCACAGGAGCCACGATAGCGTCGGCCTGAGCATGCTTATAAGCCGCGGCCTCCTCTGGCGACACATTGGCGCCCGCCTTGGCATCCTTGGCCTTCTGCAAGTCGGCAAGGAAGTTCTTCTTAGCCTGTCCACTCTTGTAGTTGCGATACTGCTCGGGGTGCATGGCCAGCTCGAAGAGCTCCTCATCGTCCTCGCCATAATCCCAGCCATTCTCGTCCATCTCCTTACGGAAGTCATCCAGTGCAGGCTTCAGCAGCGTATGAGGGTCAACATCGGTGAACTCACGGTTCTGCTTCTTGGCGAGTTCCACGAGCTCAGGAGCAATCTTTCCAGGCACCTTTCCGCTCTTGCCGAGGATCATGCCCCACATATTGTCGTCCATCATCACGAAGCGGCCTTTGCCTTGCTCCATGGTGAGCAGGTTCATCAACGCGATGTTCTTGGTATACTGAGAGAATGGGGTCACGAGTGGTGGATAGCCCACGCGAGGCCATACATAAGCCACCTCGTCGAAAAGCTTTATGAGCAAATCGTCCATGGAAAGCTCAGGCTCACCCTTCTTCTCGCGCAAGTGGTTGATGGTGGTGCGCATGCCGCCAAGGTCCGCCATCATGGAACCCATCATTCCGCCAGGCAGTCCGCAAGTGAGAAGTAGTGAAGACATCACCTTGTTGCCCGGGTTGATGAAGTAGCCAAGCCACTCATCGATGAAGTCTTGCGTCATGGCGCGAGCCTTCATGTAAGCGCCCATGTTGATTTCCGGCACGTCGAATCCCGCGTGCTTGAGCATGCTCTGCACGGAAATCACGTCGGGATGCACCTTGCCCCACGACAGAGGCTCTATGGCCGTGTCGATGATGTCGGCGCCATTCTCACAAACCTCAAGAATGGAAGCCATCGACAAGCCAGGGCCAGAGTGACCATGATACTCGATGACGATGTCGGGGTGCTTTGTCTTGATGCGCTTGGTGAGCTGGCCAAGGAAAGCCGGCTGGCCGATACCAGCCATGTCTTTCAAGCAAATTTCCTCAGCTCCGGCTGCAATCTCCTCATCGGCGAGCTTCTCATAATAGTCGAGCGTGTGCACAGGCGAGGTGGTGATGCAGAGGGTTCCCTGTGGGGTCATTCCACCTTCCTTTGCCCACTTGATGGAAGGAGCGATGTTGCGTATGTCGTTCAAGCCATCAAAGATACGTGTGATGTCGGTGCCTTGGGCGTGCTTGACACGATACATCATGGCGCGCACGTCATCAGGTACAGGGTACATGCGAAGTGCGTTGAGGCCACGGTCAAGCATATGAGTCTTAATGCCAGCCTTGTGGAGAGGTGCCGTGAAGGCTCTTACCGCCTTATTAGGGTTCTCGCCAGCAAGCAACTGAACCTGCTCGAATGCGCCACCATTGGTCTCCACACGCGAGAAACAACCCATCTCGACAAACACCGGGGCTATCTTGGCAAGCTGGTCGGCACGCGGCTGGAACTTGCCGCTGCTCTGCCACATGTCACGATAGACAAGACTGAACTGAATCTTTTTCTTCATTATATTTCTTATACTTTTATGTTAAGCTAAAATATTCTTTTTCCCCCATTCAACGTGCAAAATTAGATAAAAATCATCAAAATGGAGATAGGCTATCGGATTTTTTATAATTAATAACTAACTTTGTAGACTGAAACATAGAATAGAAATAAGAGACCAAGCTAATAATAAAGTAAAATACCGGAAGATGTCACATAAACTTGTTTTTATCTTTAGTCTTGTTCTCAGTGTCCTTACAGCCCTCGTATCGTGCAACACAAAGGAAGTGAAAGACTCTGAGAAACCAGTCTACACCCAGCGTATGCCAGGCGACAAAGCCGTTTACGGCCTCGCTTGCGACGGTTGCAACGACACGGTGATCGTGGTCTTGCCCGAGGACAATAGCGACCCAGTGACATACAACATCATGGAAGCCAAGCGGCGGAACCGCGTAATGGGCAAGATACAAATAGGCGACAGGCTTTGTATCGTGCTGAACAAGAAGAACAAAAATGAAGCCGACATGGTGGTTGACATCGACAAGCTCGCCGGCATCTGGTGCTACATCGTGATGCCAAAGATGAGAGACGCCGAGCAATTGAGCGCCAAGGCACAGGCGCGCATGATGAACAACATGAGCGACTCGGTGAAAGAGACCTACCTCATACCGCGAGAATATGGTTTCTACCTCAAACGCGATTGGATCGCGACAAGCGTCGGTTATGTGGACGACAACAACGCCTTGGCTCAAGAGAGTCCAGTGGTGTATCCGCCACTGGGATACTTCACGGCTTGGCACTTGTGGAATGGCATGCTCGTGATGACGAGCGGGAAGCCATCCACAAAAAACAACGTGCAAATAAACCCGAAGACCCTGCACAACGACACGTGCTCTATAGACTATCTTGATGGCGACTCGTTGGTATTGTCGAGCGATGGCGTGTCGAGAAGTTATTACCGAAAGGAAAACATCAACGACATAAACCGCAGGGCGCAAGCCGTGGCAAACGAGCTGAAGAAAAAGGCTCTTAAGGAAACCGTGAACTAAACGAGAAAAATATGGAAAAGAAATTGAACATAGCCGTTGCCGGCACAGGTTACGTGGGATTGAGCATAGCGACCTTGCTTGCCCAACACCAACATGTCACCGCCGTGGACGTGGTGGCAGAGAAAATCGAGATGCTGAAAAAACACGTCTCGCCAATCAAGGATGAATACGTGGAGCGTTACCTTAAAGAGAAGCCCCTCGACATCGACTTCACCACCGATGGCGAGGCCGCTTACAGGCAGGCCGACTTCGTGGTCATTGCCACGCCAACCAATTACGACAGCGTGAAAAACTTCTTCGACACAAGCCACGTGGAAGAGGTGATAGAACTTGTCAACAAGGTAAACCCGAATGCCATAATGGTGATCAAGTCGACGATTCCCGTGGGCTACACCTCAATGGCGAGGGAGAAATTCCACTCCGACAACATCATCTTCGCCCCAGAGTTTCTCCGCGAGTCCAAAGCCCTGTACGACAACCTCTACCCATCGCGAATCATCGTTGGCAGACCTGAGGGCGACGCGCGTCTCGACGAAGCCGCCCACGTGTTCGCCTCGCTGTTGCAGCAAGGTGCCATAAAGGAAGACATACCCACCCTATTCATGGGCACCACCGAGGCTGAGGCGGTGAAACTCTTCGCCAACACTTACCTCGCCCTGAGGGTGAGCTACTTCAACGAACTTGACACCTACGCCGAGGTGAAAGGCTTGTCGAGCCAAAATATCATAAACGGTGTTTGCCTTGACCCGCGCATAGGCTCATTCTACAACAACCCGTCGTTTGGCTATGGAGGCTATTGCTTGCCAAAAGACACCAAGCAGCTCCTCGCCAACTACAAAGACGTGCCAGAGAACCTCATCCAGGCCATCGTGGAGAGCAACCGCACACGCAAGGACTTCGTTGCCGACCAAGTGCTTCGCCGAGCAGGTTATTACAGCTACAACGATCAAAACGCCTACAACGCTGCCGGTGAGCATCCTTGCGTGATAGGCGTTTACAGGCTCACGATGAAGTCAAACTCCGACAATTTCCGCCAATCGAGCATCCAAGGCGTCATGAAACGAGTGAAGGCCAAGGGCGCCACGGTAATAATCTATGAACCAACGCTCAAGGATGGTTCCACATTTTTCGGGTCAAGGGTCGTCAACGACCTTGGCGCGTTCAAGGCGCAAGCGCAAGCCATCATAGCCAATCGCTACGACAAGATACTCGACGACGTGAAGCAAAAGGTGTATACACGCGACCTGTTCTTCAGAGACTGATTTTAACCAAAAAGATTATATTCCCAAATAAATGAAAACAGACATAGAAATAGCACAAGAGACCATCTTGCGCCGCATTGACAGCATCGCCCAAGAGTTGGGCATCGACGAGAACCACATTGAGCCTTACGGACGATACATCGCCAAGGTCTCGCTCGATGCCATCGACGAGGAGCGCATGAAACGCCACCACCTGATCCTTGTGACCGCCATATCGCCAACCAAAGCCGGCATAGGCAAGACCACGGTGTCTGTCGGTCTCGCGCTTGGCCTGAACAAAATCGGCAAGAAGGCGATAGTGGCCTTGCGCGAGCCATCGCTCGGCCCCTGCTTCGGCATGAAGGGTGGCGCTTGCGGAGGCGGTTACGCGCAGGTGTTGCCCATGGACAAGATAAACCTCCACTTCACTGGCGACTTCCATGCCATAACAACGGCAAACAACATGATTGCCGCCTTGCTTGACAACTATCTCTATCAGCATGCCAAGGACGGCTTCCGCTTGAAGACAATCCTGTGGAAGAGGGTGCTCGACGTGAACGACAGATCGCTCAGGCAGATAATCACCGGCCTCGGCCCTCTCACCAACGGCATACCGACACAGACAGGTTTCGACATAACCCCAGCGTCTGAGATAATGGGTATAATGTGCTTTGCCAAGGACATCGACGACCTCAAGCAGCGCATCGGAAACATCTTGCTTGGCTTCGACTACCAAGACAAGCCGTTCTATGTGCGCGACATGGGCATCGAGGGCTCCATCGCCGTGCTTCTCAAGGATGCCTTGATGCCAAACCTGGTGCAGACCACGGAGGGCACGCCAGCTCTCGTGCATTGCGGTCCTTTCGCCAACATAGCGCATGGCTGCAACTCGGTCGTAGCGACAAAGATGGCACTCTCGCTTGGCGATTATGCCATAACGGAGGCTGGATTCGGTGCCGATCTCGGCGCGGAGAAATTCTACGACATCAAGTGCCGCGTGGCAGGATTGAATCCTGCCTTGACGGTGCTCGTCGTGACGCTGCAAGCACTGAAGATGCACGGTGGCGTAGCCTATCAAGACATAAAAGAGCCTAACATAGAGGCCGTGAGACAGGGTTTCTGGAATCTTGACAAGCACGTGGAAAACATCAAGCGCTTCGGACAAAAGATCGTCGTGGCGTTCAACCGCTACAGCAACGACACCGAGGAGGAGATTGAGGCCGTGAGGACACATTGCCAGGAATTGGGAGTGGGCTTCGCCGTCAACAACGCGTTTGCCGAGGGCGGAAAAGGAGCTGAAGAACTCGCCAACACCGTGGTCAAGACAATAGATGAGACACCTTCACCACAGCTGAACTATCTTTACAAGGACGACGACCCGGTGAAAGACAAGATCGTGGCAGTTGCCAAGAAAATATATGGCGCCGGCAGCGTGAGCTTCTCGCACAAGGCTGAGACACAATTGAAACACATCTACGACTTAGGCCTTTTCCGTCTCCCCGTATGCGTGGCGAAGACACAATACAGTTTTTCAGTGGATCCCAAGGCTTACGGTCAAACAGATGGCTTCCATCTCGACGTTGCCGACATCGTGATAAACTCCGGATCGGGAATGATCGTGGCCATAGCCGGAAACATTCTCCGTATGCCAGGTCTTCCAGCCTCACCACAAGCCAACAACATTGACATTGTGGATGGCAAAATCATAGGATTGAGTTGATGAAATCACGGCATTTCCTTCTTTTCGTTGTCGCCCTGTTCGCCCTGGTGCTTTCGTCATGCTACGAGCACCGCACAGGGCAACATCTCGTGCGCAAGAAGGCCATATCCGAGCGCACAATCGACTCGCTCTCATTTTTCCAAAAGCACCATTATACCAACAACTACAACTTCGTGGTGCGCGCAGACTCACTCACACTTCTGAGGCAACTGCCTGAAGAAGAAGTCGCGGGAATGGAGACCGACTCGTTCTGCGTGCATAAAGGTGACCATTTGGCAGTGGCTGACATCAAGATGGTGCCAGCCGACTCCATCGACTCCGTGTGGGTACAACTGGCAAACGACACCTCGGCTTTCGGATGGACGCGAGAGAAGGAAATGCTGCCTCGGGTAATGCCCGATGACCCCATATCACAATTCATCTCGGCTTTTTCCGACTCCCACTTCATCGTTTTTCTCATTGTCGTAGTGGCTTTTGGCACAAGCTACACGCTATGGAAACTCTTCAAGAAGAAGGCATATATCGTTCACTTCCACGACATCGACTCTGTATACCCCACAATGCTGTGCCTTATCGTGGCAAGCGCGGCGACATTTTATGCCACCATCCAGCTCTTCGCCCCACAACTGTGGCAACACTTCTACTTCCACCCGACACTGAACCCGTTTTCCGTGCCGCCAGTGCTGATGCTATTCCTGCTTTCGGTGTGGGCCATCCTGATTGTTGGCATTGCCTGCGCCGACGACGTATGCCATAAGCTCTCAGGAACCCAGGCCGTGCTGTACCTTGGTGGATTGGCGGCGGTGTGCGCAATAGACTACATAGTCTTCAGTGTCACCACATTATATTATATAGGCTATCCATTACTCATAGCCTATATAGCTTTCGCCCTGTATCGCCATTGGCGAAACAGGACAGTCTATATATGCGGCAACTGTGGGAAACCAATAAAGCACAAGGGGAAATGCCCATATTGCGGCGCGATAAACGACTAAACACTATAAAAATTTTTCACACAGGATGAGCAAGACTGACATGATGAGGCAACTCGTGACGAAGCTCAACACGGCTTCGGATGCCTACTATAACGGACGTGGCGAGTTGATGACGGACCATGAGTGGGACGCTCTTTTTGATGAGCTTCGCCAACTTGAGAAAGAGACCGGCATCATTTTGCCAGACTCGCCAACGCACAAAGTGTCTGCCGATTCCACCGCGGGACGGAAAGAGGCTCATGAATATCCAGCTCTCTCGCTCGCCAAGACGAAAAAGAGGGAAGACCTCGTGAAATGGGCAGAAGGCAAGCCAATATGGTTGTCGTGGAAACTTGACGGACTCACACTCGTAGTGACCTACGACAAGGGCCGACTGACCAAGGTAGTGACACGCGGCGATGGACACATTGGCACTAACATAACACACCTTGCTTCAGCGATCAACGGCATCCAGCCCACGGTTAAAGCGCGTGGACACATCGTGGTGAGAGGCGAGGCGGTAATATCATACGGCGATTTTGAGCGATTCAACCTTGAGAGTGATGAGGAATACGCCAACCCAAGGAATCTCGCGTCAGGCTCCATGACACTGAAAGACCCCAAGGAAGTAGCCCAACGGCACATCCATTGGATTCCGTTCACGCTCGTACACACCGACGAGGACATAAAATCGTGGGGCAAGCGCATGGATTGGCTCAACGAAATAGGCCTGGGCTGCGTCGACCACGAATTGATAGAGCATCCTACAATCGACAACATAAACGAGGCGGTAAACCGATGGTCGCTTAAAGTGACCCACAAGGAGAACCCTTATCCAGTGGATGGTCTTGTGATCGCTTACGACGACACTGATTATGCCGCGACAGGGTCTGTCACCGGACATCACGCCACACGTGCCGGGTTCGCCTTTAAATGGGCCGATGAAAGCGTGATTACGGAGCTTGACCACATAGAGTGGAGTTGCGCCGCCTCTACCATCTCGCCTGTGGCAGTCTTCAAGCCCGTCGAGCTTGAAGGAACCACCGTGAAGCGCGCGTCGCTGTGCAACATCAGCGAGTGTGAAAGGCTTGGCATAGGCGGCAAAGGCACGGAATTGGAGGTAATCAAGGCAAACAAGATAATACCCAAGGTCATAAGCATACGCCAAGCCCACGGCGAGCTTGACATACCAAAGACTTGCCCGGTTTGCGGCTCGCCGACAGAGGTGGTCGAAAGCGAGGCGAGCGGAACGAAGACCCTTCATTGCACGAACCACGATTGCCCGGCAAAGCAACTGAGAAAGTTCGCGAGATTCGTATCAAAGCCAGGCGTGAATATCGATGGCATATCAGAACAGACGCTCCAGAGGTTCGTAAACCTTGGCTGGATAAAAGACTTTGCCGACATATACAAATTGCCTGACCATGCCACGGAGATAGCTCGTCTCGATGGTTTCGGCGACAAGTCGGCAAACAACATCGTGGAATCGGTGGCAAAGGCGCGCGACGTTGATGCGCAACATCTGCTTTACGCTCTATGCATCCCTCTTTGTGGCCAAGACGTATGCAAGCGGTTGTTGTCATCCTACAAGCTCGATGAACTTGTGAAAATCGCAAGAGGAGAGGTTGCCCACGACTCATTGTTCGCACCAGACAAAGAAACGGCACTGTCGGCAATACCTGGAATAGGGCCAGAGAAAGCAAAGCAATTTGTGGCTTGGTTTGCTAACGACACGAACAAGACCGTCTTTGATAAGTTAACAAGCGAGATAAACATTAAGGAATCACGACCGACATCAATTGGAGAACTGTGCAAAGGGCTGACATTCGTCATAACGGGTGATGTGAACCATTACAAGAACCGCAATGAGCTGAAAGCTTATATTGAGAGCGAAGGCGGCAAGGTGACAGGTTCGGTGAGCAAGTCCACATCTTTCCTAATCAACAACGACGTGAACTCCACAAGCACGAAAAACAAGAAAGCCAACCAGTTGGGCATCCCAATCATATCTGAGGATGACTTCATAGACAAATTCACACAAAAGGAGTAAACAACAATACAGACAAAAAAATGAGAATAGATATTATCACCGTCCTGCCCGAGATGATAGAGGGTTTCGTAAACGAGAGCATACTCGCCCGTGCGCAGAAGAAAGGTCTCGCCGAGATTCACTTGCATAACCTACGCGATTATACAAACGACAAATGGCGACGCGTGGATGACTATCCCTATGGGGGGTTCGCCGGAATGGTAATGCAATGCGAACCCATTGACAACGCCATAACCGCGTTGAAGAAAGAGCGCGACTATGACGACGTGATCTACGTTTCACCTGACGGTGAGCGTTTCGACCAGAAAATCGCCAACGACATGAGCCTGCAAGAGAATCTGATAATACTCTGTGGACACTATAAGGGCATTGACCAGCGAGTGCGCGACCACTTGATTACACGTGAAATCAGCGTGGGTGACTTCGTGCTCACGGGTGGCGAATTGGCAGCCGCGGTGATAGCCGATGCCGTGGTAAGGCTTGTGCCAGGCGTGATAAGCGATGACCAAAGTGCCCTCTCCGACTGTTTTCAAGACGACTTGCTCGCCGCTCCCATATACACTCGACCTGCCGACTACAAAGGGTGGAAGGTGCCAGACATCCTGCTATCAGGCAACGAAGCAAAGATTAAGCAATGGGAAATGGATCAAGCGATTGAGCGCACCAAGAGATTAAGACCCGACCTGCTAAAATAAGGACTTTAAGGTACAGGTTAGACAAAGAGACAAACAACTTAAAAGGGCTGGATTCCAAACGAGGAATCCAGCCCTAATCTATTTTCTTGCATTACTTCTCAGTATAACAAAAAAGCACTCACGAAAACCGTAAGTGCTTTGATGTAGCGGGGGTGGGACCCGAACCCACGACCTCCGGATTATGAATCCGACGCTCTAACCAGCTGAGCTATCCCGCCGTGCTATTTCTTTTTAGCGGTTGCAAAGGTACTGCTTTTTTCTCTTCCCGCCAAGGAAAAGTAATGTTTTTTTTCAAATATCTGCATTTTATGTCATCTCAGCCCTTAATCTTGCGCTCAAGAATGCCCTTTCCATGGATAAGGATGTGCTGCATGAGGCCACGCATCATCAAATAGACAATGAAAGCGAGCCAAAGCAAATGATTGACAATGACAGGATGACTTGAAGGCAACTTGCCAATATAAATTATGCCCAATATGAGGAAAAACGCCATGGAAGCCGTGAAACTCGACAACAACATGCCACGAGTGGCTGTAAGACCGATGAAGACGCCATCGTAGACAAAGGCGGCAAAACCAGCGATTGGCAGAAGCCATACCCACATCTCATAGTCGATGACCGCTGTCCTAACGGCAACATCATCAGTAAGCAACCTGATGAGCGCGCTGCCGCCGAAGACATAGCCAATGGTGAAGACGAGCGACAACGATAGTCCCCAACGAGTGAGAAGTCTCTTGACGACAACTCTCAACCCACAGATGTCGCCAGCACCGAAAAACTTGCCACTGAGAGCCTCGCCAGCGAAAGCGAAACCATCCATGACATAGGAGAACAAGGTGAAGAAAGTCATGAGAAGGGTGTTCACGGCAAGCATGAGGTCACCTTGCCGCGCTCCCATGGACGTGAACGCGAAATTGACTGCCACAAGACATAAAGTCCGGATAAAGATGTCGCGGTCAGTATGAAAAAACACACGCCATGAATAGTTGCTTGCAGATGTGGCTGAGGCATGGGCAAACATGGTGTCGAGCCCGCTCAACTTTCCACGCAACAGCACGAGAGACAGTAACACCCCACTCCATTGCGCCACGAGTGTCCCAAGGGCAATGCCCTCTATGTTCATGCCAAAGACGAAGACGAAGATGAGCGAAGCCATGATATTGACAATGTTTTGGAATATCGCCACAAACATCGGCACGCGCGTGTCTTGCATACCTATGTACCAACCGTTGAGGCTATAGAGCGACAGCATGGCAGGAGCACCCCAGATGACGATATTGAAATAGGTGGAGGCAAGCGACCACACGTTGGCAGATGGATGAATCATTGCGAGTGACACCTCGCGGATGGGCCATTGTAAGAGCAAAAAAGCCGTGGCTATAACAAGAGACAACGACAACGAGCGACGCAAAAGCAACCTTATTCCACATGCGTCGCGCGCGCCAAACGCCTGTCCTGTCATACCGCTCGTGCCCATACGCAGGAACCCCATGAGCCAATAAATAACGTTGAAAATCATCGACCCCACGGAAATGGCGGCAATATAGCGCGCCGGACCTATATGCCCCGCAATGGCGAGGTCTACCAAGCCAAGCAGAGGCACGGTGATATTGCTCACTATTGAAGGAATGGCGAGACGAAGTATGTCTTTGTCAATTGACTTCATTGTATATAAAAAAGTTCATTTAGCAAGACAAAGGTAAGGAAAGAATTTGTAATTTTGCACTAAAATTAATATAATATAATGCGCCTTAGGTTATCTAAACTCAAAATTGTCGTCATCGCGACACTTCTGTTTCTCGCGTGTTTGACATGGCTCGTATTGCGCGCTTTCCCAGTTTCCGAGGTTGAGCTTCGCCGCTCCGTGTGCCTTGTCGATGGGCGCGTCAGCGTATGCATTGTCAGTGGAAAAGACACCGTGGAGCTGACGACCGATTCCGTACACCAGGAAGGGGTGTGGATCAATAAACACTGGTGGTGGCCGAGTTGTGATGGCAGGGTGCTGACCGTGGCCCCGAAATCGGAAGTGAAATCCAATGACTTGCCTGCCATGTGCGACTCGCTCACCGAT
>DAINOS010000042.1:0-10571 GCA_036743855.1 Prevotella sp.
GCCCGTGAATCCCATAATCGACCGCCATGCCGCCATGACGGTTAAGGGCATGCCCTCCTTCACGCCTGGCCAGCAAAACGGCAAAAACGTACAGGTGAGGATGTATATGCCAATAACGTACCAGCCTTGATAGATACAATTTATAGCTATATAAATGGCAGATATAACAGAAAAGACAGAGAATGGCGAACTGGTAACAAATCGTGACCAGTTGGCTTTCGTGGATAATATAGAGTCTCTAATAAAAGTGATTAGGGGACAGCAAGTTATGCTTGACAAAGACTTGGCGGCGCTATATGGTGTAGAGACAAGAACTTTGAATCAAGCAGTCAAACGTAATATTCAGAGATTTCCTGCTGATTTTAGGTTTCAGTTAACAATGGAGGAATGTTCAAAATCACAGATTGTGACTTTGAACGCAGGGCGAGGACAAAATATCAAGAAGCGACCTTATGCATTCACAGAACAAGGCGTCGCTATGCTTAGTAGTGTCCTTCGTTCACAAACTGCAATAGATGTAAATATTCAAATCATGCGAGCCTTTGTTTCCTTGCGTCATTTTATGGTGAAAAACGCTTCTGTGTTCAGCCGCTTGGAAACGATAGAGTTCAATCAACTGGAAATGCAGAGACATCAACAAATAACAGACAAGCGTATTGATGAGGTATTTCACCGATTGGATGAGGGCAATGCAAAGCCGAAGCAGGGCGTGTTTTATGATGGGCAAATTTATGATGCCTATACTTTTGTGTCTGATTTGATTAAGAGTGCTAAGAAAAGGATTATTCTTGTTGACAACTATGTGGATGACACGGTTTTGACTTTGTTTGATAAAAGGGGAAATGGCGTGTCTGCAGTTATTTATACTCAGCAGATAAACCGTAATTTCCAGCTTGATATCGACCGTCATAATGCTCAATATGCACCGATTGATGTTGAAACATTCCGCTTGTCACATGACCGCTTCCTTTGTGTTGATGATGATGTATATCATATAGGGGCTTCCATTAAGGATTTGGGCAAAAAGTGGTTTGGCTTCTCAAAGATGGAGATACTTACACCTGACGAATTAGTGGAACGAATCAATAGAAGGTAAAAACGCTTGTAACTTACAATGGAGTGTGCAAGGACTTTTCAGATATTATTTGTCAAATATTATAATTCTTCGTATGGGGACTGGATTACATTATCCATGGAATCTACGGAACGGTTTATATGGGTGGGGGTATGTTGACTTCTGTTTGCAAGCGTATATCTGATTTGTGCAAGCGATGCCAATTTGATGGTGCTTAAATAAAATCGATATGTTTTAATAAAAATTTCGCATGGCTGTATTTGTATTTTCCCTAAATTTGCGGAAAAACAAAAACCTTATGAAAAACTTATTATTCGCATTGACATTACTCTGCATTACAGGATGTGGAAGCACGGAAGACGTGGCATCCATAGGGTTAAGGAACTTCTCAAACTCAGGTTGCAAACTGGAGACGGAGACGGAAACGCGGGCCTCCAACAATCTGTTTGGCGAAGAGAAAATCGTATATGAGGCTTCGGCCAATGGGCGACTCGTAGTGAAACATCTCAACGCCCTGTTTGGCTGCGATGCCAAGATCTCCGCTGAGGCTCATCTCGACAAGGACAATAAGACTATCGTGATAAATGAGACCGTGACAAATGAGAGTGCCAATTGCGTTTGTCCCTATGACTTGACCATGGAAGTGGGAGAATTGCAAGAAACCACCTATACGCTTAAAGTCATACACAAAGGAAGCACTGTGTTGACGGAGAACATTAATTACAGCAAGGATTTGAAGGGCGAAAGGAAAATAGGAGATTGACCTCAACGCCTAAGGTATGCGTCATCAATGCGTCATGTGCCATTGGTGACGCTTTTTTACTGTCTGATTGTTACCGCAGTGTCGTTTTAAGTACCCTAAAACGTATCTAAAAGGCGGTCGCGGATACGTTGAAGTAACAATTCGTAACCTAATCTTTTTGACGTATGTCAAGAATAATAATAAGAAATATTCTTTACACAAGTATCAGGCTGGCAAGAAAATTCATAGGCGATGCTCGGGGAATGTCTCGTGCGTATAGAAGTGATTTGTGACAAATAGTAAGCTGATAGGGGCATTTTAAGGTTATAACAGAATTGTGGCTTTACAAAGTGTAAGTTCAGAGCGGGTGTTTTTGCGAATCCTAAGAAAAAGCGCTTGGATAAGTAACAGTTTTCTGAAAGCGAAAAATAATAATAAAATAACGTTAAGAGAAAGAACAACCTACATGAAAAATGCATATCTTTGCAACAGAAAAAAGAAAAGACCAACAAACTGAAAGGAGTTGCCTTATGAAAAAGATTATCTTAATGTCAGCCATGTTGCTGATGACAGCAGTGAGTTTCGGGCACTCACGTATTAGTGAGAACGCCAAAGTGGTGAGCGACACCATATATTATGCAGCCAACAACCAGAGCGTGAAGAACGCGCAAGATGCAGCTTACTACCGCATTCTGAAGACACAGGGTACTGGCATGCAGAAAGAGGACGTTTTCCAAGACTATTACATGAACGGTAACCTGCGTGCCGAGGGTGGTTACAGTTTCATCGACCTGAGCAACGACAAGAACACGATGCTCAACGGCGAGGTGACGACCTACTACCAGAACGGCAAGGAGAAGCTGCACGGCACCTACGTCAACGGCAAGCGCAACGGATACTTCACATTGCAGCTCCGCGATGGAGGCGTGGCAGTGGTGGCATACGACAACGGCAAGTCGCGCTACGACTACTTCATGGTGACAATGCCCGACGGCACACAGGAGAAACGCCCGTTGAGCGACATCAAGAAATTGCTGAACTAAAAGGGAAGCGACAGAACAAGAAGTTGCTGAACTAACTGAAATATAATCTCTCTTACAATAATATACACTTTTATGATAAAGATGGTTCTTGGCGATTGACCAAGGGCATGTTCTGCAAGAGCCTCGCATTCGTGAGAATGTGAGGCTCTTGTCGTTGTCATTCATCGTCGTCATCGTCCCAGCCAAACATCACGGGATCGGTAAAGGCATCGAGCTGGCGGCGCTCTTTCTTAGTCGGGCGCCCTGTTCCGCGTTGCCTGTCCACGAATCCGCTGATGCGGCTCATCTCCAACTTCTCGTATTCTTCTTGTGGCGTGACGTTCTCATAGACCTGTGGCAGCAGTTTCGCCCCCACGCGCGTCTCAAGGCACGCCAGCACCTTAAACGAATATGTGATAGGCGGCTTGCGCACGCTTATCACGTCGCCCGCCTTTATGGTGTGGCTTGGCTTCACCGTCGTGCCGTCGATGGTGACACGACTGTTTTTTATCGCTTCCACGGCTTGCGAGCGCGTCTTGTACACCCTTGCCGCCCAAAGCCATTTGTCGATTCGTGCCGAGTCGCCAAACTTCGGCATGTGAGGAATAGCGCCCGTTGTCATTTCTTGTGTTTCCCTAACTTGTTAAACTGGTTCATGGTCTCGCCGATGCCTTGCAGCACAAAGCTCTTCACGATGTCCACCGAGAGGTCGAGCGTGGGTTGTAGTGTCTCCATGTCTGTGGAGGAGTAATGTCCCAGCACCCAGTCGACCTGGCCTCCGCGTGGGTAGTCGTTGCCGATGCCTATGCGCAGTCGGGCGTAGTTCTCTCCAATGAGCTGTATGATGTGTCCGAGCCCGTTGTGACCGCCGTTGCTTCCGCTCGCCTTCAGTCGAAACTCGCCAAGAGGCAGCGCCACGTCGTCGCTGATGACGAGCAGCCGCGACTGGTCAATCCTCTCCTTGTCGAGCCAATAACGCACGGCGTTGCCCGAAAGGTTCATAAACGTGGTTGGCTTGAGCAGAAACACCTTCCTGCCTTTCAGCGACGTCTCCGCCACGAAACCGTAGCGGCGATCGTGCCATTCGGCGCCCATCGCCTTGGCGCAAGCGTCGAGAGCCATCCACCCAGTGTTGTGGCGAGTGCCTTGATATTCGTCGCCAGGGTTGCCGAGACCACAAATGAGAAATTTGTCCATAGTAAAATGATATTCTTGATGGGTGTGTGTTCCGCTGAATCAGGCGGATATAATAAAAGGCAAAAAGGAGAGCCACGCTTTTCACCATGACTTTCCTTTTCGCCTTTATTTCTTTTGTCCGAGCTTTACTCAGCTGCAGGAGCGTCGGCTGCCGCGGCATCCTCGTCAGTAGCGGCAGAAGCAACGGCGTTACGTGTCATCTTGACAGAGCAAACGACAACGTCCTTGCTTGTGGCAAGCTCAAGACCCTCGAATGAGAGCTGACCCACCTTGATGCTCTTGCCAAGGCGCAGGCCTGTGACGTCGATGTCGAGGTGCTCAGGAATAGCCTGATATGGAGCTGTGACATTGATCTTGCGGATAGAGAGGTTCATGCGGCCACCGTCGCGAACACCCTGTGCCAAGCCGTTGAGCTTAACAGGAATGCCGATAGTGATAGGCTTCTGGTCGTTGACCTCGTAGAAGTCGACGTGCAGAGGAGCGTCGGTCACTGGGTGGAACTGAATCTCCTTCAGGATAGCAGTGTGATCCTCGCCATCGATTGTGATCTTGATGACATAGATGTGAGGAGTGTAGATCACCTTGCGGAGCTCGTTGAAAGGAGACGCGAAAGCGAGAGCTGCTGGCTTGCCGTTTGCGTCCTTAGCCTCGCCATAGAGGTTGCAAGGGATGAGACCTTCCTTACGGAGGGCTTTAGAAGCTTTCTTACCAAGGGCCTCGCGCTTCTGACCTGAGATGCTGATTTCTTTCATCTTTGAATGTGTTACTCTAAATTAAATTGTTTTATTAATTCGCCATCACACTGGAAGACTTTTCCAAGTCTGAAAAGCGGTGCAAAGGTACTGCTTTTTCGCTATTTGACCAAGATATTTGAAAAAAAACAAATATTTGCCCATTATTTTTGCTTAGAACTCGAATAATTACTACTTTTGCAAAGTATTATAAGACACAAAGTGTGAAAGGCACTGCCAAAGAAAAGAATCATGATTAACAGAGAGCTGATACGCACAAAGATTGTGCAATTGACTTATGCTTATTACCAAAACGGCAGTAAAAACATTGAGAATGCCGAGAAAGAGTTGCTGCTGAGCCTCTCGAAGGCATACGACCTATACAATTATCTTCTTGACCTCATCGTGGCTGTCACCAAGGAGGAGCGCAAGCGCGTTGAGCAGCTTTCCATCCGCAATCGCAGGGAAGGCAAGGATGAACCGTCCACGAAGTTCATATTCAACAAGTTTGAGGTTCAGCTGGAAGAGAACAAGACGCTCAACAGCTTCAACGAGGACAAGAACATGTCGTGGGATGCCGATGCCGACTTGGTGCGTAAGCTCTGCGACAAGATAGAGCAATGCGATACATATAAGGAATACATGGACTCGCCTGCCAACGACTACGAGACCGACCGCGAGTTGTGGCGCAAGCTCTATCGCCAGCTCATCGAGGACAACGAGGACATCGACGAGCTGCTTGAGACCAAGAGCATCTATTGGAACGACGACAAGGAGGTGGTAGACACCTTCGTGCTGAAGACCATCAAGCGCTTCGACCCGAAAGAAAAAGGCAACCAAGAGCTCCTGCCCGAATACAAGGACGCCGAGGACCGCGAGTTCGCGAGAAAGCTTTTCCGCGCCACCATCCTCAACGCCAACGAGTATCAGCGCTACATGAGCGAGACATCGCGCAACTGGGACTTCTCAAGGTTGGCCTACATGGACATCGTGATAATGCAAATCGCCATTGCCGAGCTTCTCAACTTCCCAAGCATCCCCGTGTCGGTCACTATCAACGAATATGTCGACATGGCAAAGAGATACAGCACGCCGAGGAGTGGCGGATACATCAACGGTATGCTCGACGCCATAGCGCGCCATCTCATCGACACGGGCAAGATGCTCAAGCAGATGCCGGAGAGACCGGAGGAGAGCAGGCAGCAATGGAAACCTCGCGCCAACGGCAACGCCAAGCCCGTGAGGTTTGTCCACAAGCCGAAGCCCGAGGAGGCAGGACAAGACGAGACGAAAGCGGAAGAGCCATCGACGGAAGGCGCCGACGCGGAGACAGAAAAATAAACAAACAACAATAAGACTATTTCTATGACAACAATGGTTCTTGCTGCCCAGGCAGCACAACAAGGTGGCGGTTTTGGCGGCATGATTTTCATGCTCGTTGCCATTTTCGTAATCATGTATTTCTTCATGGTTCGCCCACAGCAAAAGCGACAGAAGAAAATACGTGAGTTCCAAAACTCACTGGCCGAAGGTGCCAGCGTGGTGACGAGCGGTGGCATCTACGGCACGGTGAAGCGCATCGACCAGACCAAGAACACCATCGATTTGGAGATTGCCAAGGGTGTCGTCATCACCATCGACAAGGGCAGCGTGTTCCAGGACATGGCCCAAGGTCAGGTTAAGGCTTGATGCATACGCTCAAACGCATATACAATATCATTAAAGGCTTCTTGTCCGACTTCTCGGGCAAGGAGTTTTTGATTTTTCTCTTCTTCCTTGCTCTCAGCGGCATCTTCTGGTTGATGATGACGCTCAACGAGAACTATGAGGTGGAGTATAAGGTGCCGTTGGCCGTCACCGGCGTGCCAAGAAACGTGGTTATGACTTCTGAGCCCTCCGACACCGTGAGGGTGACGATCAAAGACAAGGGATTCGTCATCATGACTTATTCCATATACCACAAGTTCAGGCCGCTGACGGTGAGGTTCTCGACCTATGCCAACAGCAAGACGGGGCATGGGGCCATTCCGCTTGCCGACATGATGAAGATGATGAGGCAACAGATTTACGGTTCCACGCTGCTTACCTCGCTGAAATGCGACAAGCCCGACTTCACGTTCAACTATGGACAGAACAAGAAGGTGAGGGTGGTGCTCACGGGCAAGATTGTGCCGGCGAAGAACTATTATCTCGCTCATGTGCAAATCGTGCCGGAGTTCGTCTCCGTTTACGCCCACAAGCAAGAGCTCGACGCCATCAAGGGCGTGCTCACGGAGAACCTCAACATCAGCAACATCAACGACACCGTGACGCGGGAGATAGACCTCTGTGCCATCGCCGGGGCTAAGGTAGTGCCGTCGAAGGTCAAGGTCACGCTCTATCCCGACGTGCTGACCGAGGGAAGCGCCGACGTGCCAATCGTGGCTATCAACAAGCCGAAGAACCTTATAATAAGGACATTCCCGCAAACCGTCAAGGTGCGTTACACCGTGGGCTCGATGGTATACAGGCTCGTGCGACCTTCCGACTTCCATGTTCATGTGGACTACTTGGAGATAGCCGACCATCCTTCCGACAAGTGCAATCTGCATTTGGTGTCCAACTCGCGCTTCGTGCGCGAGGCGAGTCTTGAGACCCCACAGGTCGACTATCTCATAGAGCAGCAATAACCCCAAGCGCATGAAACACATAGCTATCACCGGAGGCATAGGCAGCGGCAAGAGCTTCGTGTGCCGGAAGCTCAAGGATTATGGCATTGAGGTATACGACAGCGACAGCGCGGCAAAACGCCTTTGGGATACCGACACCACCCTGCGGCAGGAGCTGCAAGGGATAGTGGGCGAAGGCGTGTATATAAACAATGTGTTGCAGAAAGACGTGCTAAGGCGATTTTTGTTGAAGTCGAATGCCAACAAGCTCACCATCGACAACCTCATCCACCCCGCCATAGCCCGCGACTTCTTGCGGAGCGGCCACGGCTGGCTGGAGAGCGCGATTCTCTTCGACAGCGGCTTCTACAAGCGCGTGCATTTCGACGTGAAGGTCTGCGTGTCGGCTCCGCTCCAGACGCGTGTGGAGAGAGTGATGCGGCGCGACGGCGTGAGCGAGGACACTGCCATGAAGTGGATTGGCAGGCAATGGAGCCAAGATAGGGTGGAGAGCCTCTGCGATTTCGTCATCGTCAACGATGGCAAGCGAGACCTCGACAGCCAAATACGCCAGTTGATTGACACAAAGATAAGCGCGGAAGACTAAAAGCGACTGAACAAACAAAAAGCGACTGAACAAACAAAAAACAATATAATAAAACAACAATCATGGAGACAATACTTTCAGTTTCGGGCAAGCCCGGACTTTACAAGCTCGTTTCTCGCGGTAAGATGAACCTTATCGTGGAGACCATCGACGCCACCCACCGTCGCACACCAGTGTTCGCCACCGACAAGGTGACAAGCCTCAGCGACATCGCTATGTATACCGATGCCGACGACGTGCCTCTCTGGCAGGTGCTTGAGAGTGTGGGCAAGAAGGAAGGCTCAAAGAAGGCGGCCATCAACTACAAGAAGTGCCCGGCTCAGGAGCTTCACGACTATTTCGCCGAGGTGCTCCCCAACTACGACCGCGACCGCGTGCACGACAGCGACATCAAGAAGTTGCTGCAGTGGTACAACATCCTCGTGGAGAATGGCTACACCGATTTCAAGGGCCTGCTCTCAATGGAAGAAGAGGAAGACAAGGCAAGCGAAGAGCAAGAGGCTAAGTAAGCCATTGTCTTACGGCTCTTAAAAAAACGTAAAATATCAAGCGCGGCACAACGATTGTGTCGCGCTTTTATTAACTTTGCACCAAATCGTTTTTTAAGCGTGAAAATAATAGAAGTGGTCGATGCCCTTGAACGTTTCGCGCCTTTGCCCCTGCAAGAAGACTATGATAATGCCGGCTTGCAAGTGGGACTGACAGAGGCCGAGGTATCAGGGGCATTATTGTGTTTAGACGTTACCGACGCCATTCTCGACGAGGCCATCGACAACGGTTGCAACCTCATCGTGAGTCATCATCCCCTCATCTTCCGCAAGTTGGCGCGGCTCACTGGCGAGGACTACGTGCAGCGCGTGGTGATGCGAGCCATAAGCAAGGGCATTGCCATCGTGTCGATGCACACCAACCTGGACGCGGTGCGAGGTGGGGTCAACTACAAGATAGCCCAAAAGATGGGTGCTGAGGTTTATGGCACCATCGGGCGACGCAAGGAAGCCACCAACGACCGTGGAGTGGTCGTGAGCGGCAGCGACGGTGTCGTGGCACGGTTCAAGGAGCCCATGGCTGCCGACGATTTCCTGAAGATGCTCAAGGACGTGTTTTGCGTGGAGTGCGTCATGGCGGGCGAGCTGCTGCGCAGGCCCATTTGCACCGTGGCTATATGTGGCGGTGCTGGCGACTTCCTGCTGAGGGATGCCGTGGCGGCTGGTGCCGATGCTTTCGTGACAGGCGAGATGCATTATCACCAGTTCTTCGGTATGGAGCAGACCATCCAGATTGCCACCCTCGGCCATTACCAGAGCGAGCAGTTCACCAAGGAAATCTTCAAGGAGATAATCGAGCGCGACTGCCCGGGCGTGAGATGCGTGATGTCGGACATAGACACCAACCCAATATTGTATATTTAGGCATATTGTGCCCAATATGCATAATATGCTAAATATGCTCAATATGCATAAGAGGCCTATTATGCATATCATGCCCATAAAAAGAATATCAACAATAAAACAACATAGCTAATATGGCAACAACAAAGAAAGACCCATCCGAGATGACGGTGGAGGAGAAGCTCAAGACGCTTTTCCAGTTGCAGGTGACGCTTTCGGCTATCGACGAGAAGCGTGCGCTGAGAGGTGAGCTGCCTCTTGAGGTTGAGGACCTTCAAGACGAGATTGAGGGACTTAACACCAAGATGCAGAAAATCAAGGACGAGATTGCCGACTACCAGAGCGCCGTGGCGCAGAAGCGCAACGAGATTGAGCAGTATCAGCAGAGCGTGGATCGCTACAAGGCACAGCTCGACACCGTGAGAAACAACCGCGAGTACGACAACCTCTCCAAGGAGATTGAGTTTCAGGAGCTCGAGATTGAGCTTGCCAACAAGAAGATAAAGGAGGCTGTGACCAAGATCAACGAGCGCCAGGAAGACCTCAACAAGGTGCAGGAGAGCATCAACGACCGCCAGGCTGACCTCGTGTCGAAGCGCGACGAGCTCGACGACATCATGCAGGAGACCCGCGAGGCTGAGGCTGACCTCAAGGAGCAGGCCAAGGAGCTGGAGACCCGCATCGAGCCAAGGCTTCTGCAGAGCTTCAAGCGCATCCGCAAGGGCGCGCGCAACGGCTTGGGCATCGTCTACGTGCAGCGTGACGCTTGCGGTGGTTGCTTCAACAAGATTCCGCCACAGCGCCAGATCGGCATCAAGCAGCATAAGAAAATCATCGTGTGCGAATACTGTGGCCGCATACTCATCGACCCGGAGCTCGCCGGCATAAAGGTGGAGCCTAAGGTGGAAGAGAAGCCAAAGCGCAAGCGCACCGTCAGGAAGAAGAAGACGGAAGACGCAGCCGAATAATCCGAGAAAAACAGGATAAAAAAACAGGGTCGTATCAACACTCAAAGTGAGTGTGATACGACCCTTTTTCATGTCGCGTTTCGTGCCTTTTCAGACAGCTTCCGCCTTTACGCTTATATCGCATCGGCTCTACGGTTGAATCGCGTCGCCATTCAAGCGTAATCGCGATGCCATTCAAGCGTAATCGCGA
>DAINOS010000042.1:10671-15608 GCA_036743855.1 Prevotella sp.
TCCCACTTTATCGCGTTCTCAAACATCTTGACGAAGGCTGGGTTCGCGAAAAGTGAGGCACTGTGCCCGAACTGGAAATAAACGTTCTTGGCTTTCTTGCGCTCATTGGTCCAAACCACGGGATGGTCGCCCATGCGCACGGGGGAAGAGGGAACATAGCTGTGCTCATCCACATGGGCAAGGACGTGGACGTTTGGCCTGGGACTCTTGTCGTAGGTGTACCATTCGTCTTTCTCTATCAAGAACGTGTCGGGCACGTCTTTCATCACGGGGTGCCGCTTGTCTTCCACGTCGACCGTGGCGTCGGTCAGCGTGCTGATATAGTTTTTCCAGCGTATGCCACCCATGAAGTCGCTGAACCATTGCCACATCTCGCCAGCCCCGAAGATGTCGCCGAGGAGCGTGGCATGATGGAAGCCAATGAAGTTGCCTTGTCCCTTGTCTATGTATTGCTCGAAATCGCGTGCCGCGTCTTCGCTCCACGCGTGCGGCGCGCTGTAGGGAGGATAGTTGAGCATCAAGACCACGTTGAACTGCTTGAAGAAGCCTTTTTTAACTTGGCTGAGGTCAGCCACCCATGTCGTCTCGATGTTCAGTTCCTCTTTGTGACTGTCGAGCCATGTCTTCGCGGCATCGCAGAAGCCCTGGTGCGGCGTGCCTTGTTCGGCAATGCACAATACGCGTTTCCGTGGCGTTGAGGCTTCGAGAGCCATCGACGTAAAGAGGCAGAGAAGCAGGAGAAGCAATATGTTCCTTTTCATGTGCTATGTTTTTATACGGTGAATCATGCTATTTGGCGGAGATGCCATCCATCGCTATCGAGGCGGCACCTAAAAGGTTTATCATCCCCGGGTTCAGTTTCGTGAGCACCACGCCATTGGTGACGAAGCGCATGGTGACGGGTTGGAGGTATTTGCGTATTTCCTCTATGAGGAAGCCGTCTGCTACCATCTCGCCTCCGAGAATCACGGTGTCGGGGTCACTGACGCGCACGAGGTTCATTATCAAGTTGGCAAGGGCCTCGGAAGCGTTGCTCACGAGTTTGGCGCAAAGAGGGTCGCCCGTCCTCGCGAGCTGGATGACATCGCTGACGCTTATCATCGTGTCCTTGTCGGGGAAGTGGAGCCGTGTCTCATAATATGGCTTCAAGAACCGCGCGCAGCGGTCTATGCCCATTATCGACGCTATCGACTCCACGCAATCCATCCTGCCGCAGGGACAGCGCACGCCCACCTGCACGCCCACACGCAGGTGCCCCACCTCGCCGGCGTTGTAGTTGGCGCCACGCAGCATGACACCGTTAGACACGATGCTTGCCGCGATGCCCGTGCCGACATACAGGTATATGAAGTCCTTGGTCTTCTTGCCATACCCCCACTTCCTCACGGCGTTGGCCCCGCACTTCACGTCGTTGTCGATGAAGCATGGCATGTCAAACTCCTTGCCGATGGTTTCCGCGAGATTGATGGCGTGAGACCTGTCGGGGTCTATCTGGAACCAAACGCCCTTGACGGGATCCACGCGCCCTATGAGCCCCACGCCTATGGCGCATGGCCGCTCTTTCCATCCCTGGGTGGATTCAAAGTCGTGGAGAGAGTCTACTATCAGGTTCAACGCGCTCTCCTGATTGAAGAAAGCCGACTGGTACGACTTGGCCTGAAGGATGTTGCCCTCCGGGGTTATCTCTGCTATGACGATTCTCGTTCCCTCAAGAACTACACCTATGAAAGTATCCATGATCAATATAGAATTAAAGTTTTGATGGACTTGTGCCAAACTGCTTCTTGAAACAAGTGGAGAAATATTTCGGGTCGGCGAAGCCCACCCTCGCCGCTACCTCGCTCACCGTGAAGGCGTGGGATGCCAGAAGCTCCTTGGCCTTGTTGAGCCTTATCATGCGTATGATGTCGTTTGGGCTGTGGCCGGTGATTGATTTCAGTTTGCTGAATAGCGTGGAGCGTCCCATGGCCATCTCCTTGCACAGGTCGTTGACGGAGAAGTCGCTGTTTGACAATTGTGCGCACACGATGTCGTGCAGCCTCTGCATGAACTCCTGGTCGAGCTTGCTCTTGTAGTCTATCTGCTCCGTGAGATCCATCTTCGCCAAGGCTTCCTGCAAGCGCTGGCGCGTCTTCCATATATTGCGTATGCGAGCCTTGAGGACACCCATGTCGAGAGGCTTGCAGATGTAGTCGTCGGCTCCCGACTCCAAGCCATAGATGACATTCTCGCGCTCGCTGATGCCCGAGATCATGACGATGGCTATATGGCTCGTCTCTATGTTGCCACGCAAGCGGCGGCACAGTTCGTAACCATTCATTATCGGCAAGCTGATGTCGGTAATCACGATGTCGGGACACTGCGAGGTCGCCATGTCGAGACCCTCGCCCCCATTTTGCGCCGTTATTATCTTGTATTCGCTCGCCAAGGCCCTTACCACATAGTCGCGTTGCGCCGCGTCGTCTTCCACGACCAGCACCAACGCGTCCACGGCACCGTCTTCGCCATCCGCCTCCTTTTTCGGGACAGGCGGAATCAATGGCGGCTCCGCTGAGTCAGAAGCACTCTCCTTTCGTTTTCGATCTTCCTTCCTCAGCAACAATATCAAGAGTATCACGTTGCTGACAAGAAGGCACATTATCGCGATGGTTTGTAGCATTTCCTGTGTCCTTGTTTATAATCCGTTTGTCAATATTCCGCGAGCAGCGACAGCCATTTTCCAGCCGATGTCACCCACACCTCCTTGTAGCAGGCGTTGTTGGTGCTTGGCCAATAAGGCGCGTCGGCATCGGCTTGCGCCCTTATGCCCACCGGCATCTCGCCCATTATCTCGCCCGAGGAGAAACTGTCCATCGATGGGTATCTGTGGCCTTCGCCATAGATGAGCGACTGGGCGAACGGGTTGTGGCCCACGGTCCAATAGAGCTGGTCCATGCCTATCTGCGATAGCTGCTTGTCGTGCAAGAAGTTGCCCATGGCAGCCGCAGCCTTCGCGGTGGAGAGCAGTATGGCCTCGTTGCCGTTGAAGACGCTGAACCAGATGGGGAACCGCCGCAGATAATGGTTGCCGTCTATCCTCTCGCCGAGGACGAGCTGCTTGTCGTAGAGTTCTCGCGCGTTGGTTGGCGCGAAGAGGTGTAGCCTTTTGAAGCCCTCGCCGTCGTTGTACTCATGTTCTTGCCAGATGCCGCTGGGCAGCATATTGTAAGGGCTGGCGTAAGGCATCAGGGCTTTCAGGTATTCGGCATAGAGGGTCAGGCTCTTGCGCCACGCCTGATAGTCGGCACCGTGAGGTTGCGTCTGGCACAGCTCCACGAGAGCCAAGGCAAACATCTGGTCGCGGCTTTGATGTATGAAATGCACGGGGACGGTTCGCGTGGAGTCGCGATAGAAGTAGCCGTTGAGCAAGGGGGTCTTAGACCCCGTGGCTTGGCACTGGAGCAGGTAGCGCGCGTAGGCAGCCGCGTCGTCGGCATATCTCTTGTCTCCTGTCAGCCTGAACATCTGGCTTGCCGACCACGACATGACGGCGTGGAAGAGGCTATGCGACGTGTTGTAGGTATGCTCCATCATGTGCGGGAAGTTGTCGTAACCCTGTTTTGCGAAACGCTGCCGCGCGTAGGCGTAATCCTCAATGGCGGCGTCGTGCAGCTTGGCTGACAGGTCGCTGTCGAGCCGCTTGGCGGCGAAAGCCTCGTAGCCGGCATAGAGGAAGTTGTCGAAGGCGCAGTCTTGTGTCCTAACGGTCGTTATGTCGTCGGCGGTGCCTGGCTTGCCATCGGTCCAATGGAGCAAGCCGATGCTTGACGCGTGCCATCCATTGCCCAACCTTTGCTGGAGCACGAAACGGAACCCGTGCTCAGCCTCCGCCTTCAATCTTCTTGCCAAGGCGGTGTCAGCTTTCCGCTCGTGGGCGTAAGCCTCCGCGAGGGCGAAGGCCACGTCGGCAGTCTGCAACGTCTGTTGCGAGAGGTCGCCCGCGTCGTGCCAACCGCCTCCGTAGCTGACCTTGCGCCCGTCATGAACCGAATACACGTCGTTGTGGCAACTGCCGTGTATGCCATCGACCGCCACGCCGCATCTTTGGCAGTAGATGTAGTTGAGAACCTTCCAGAGGGAAGACTTGAATGCGTCATCGCCTATGAGGAAAGGCTCCGTGCGGTGGGTGCCACACTCAAGACGGTAAGAACCAGGCTTTTGTAATGATGAGAAGTCGGCAACGCGAAATGTCCCGAGCGCGTTGCTCACCGTCCGCGTGCCAGCCTTGAAAGCCACCTTGCCCGTCTTGGTGTCCACGAGGCGGAAAGAGGTCGCTGAGAAGCCCATCAGCGCGGTCTTCTTTCCGTGAGGCAAGTAGCCGCTCATGGAGTAGGCTATTGTCCCTGGCGCTGTCGCCCATCCCTTGTCGGGATAACTCGCCGCCGTCTTCTCAAACCGGATGTTCTTTACCACGTAGGTGAGGTTCTTTCCCAAGAAGAGGTTGCGCCCTTTTTGGTCGGTGTAGAAGTGCAAGCGGTTGACATGATCCCTCCGCATGCCTGATATGTCAAAACACATGGTGTTCCAGCGGTTGTTGTCGAGGGTAATCAAATGGGCGCCAAGGCCGGATGCCGGATAATTGTCAACGTAGAGGTTGAGGTTCATCACCCCTTGTCCCTCGCAGATGGGCATTATCTCCGCCACGATACGGTTGTATTGGCTCAAGTCCTTGCCGCCGAGGTCTATGTCGTGGCTCACGGTGCCGAATATGGCATAGTCGGGGTCGCCGGCGCCGCCTTGTGCCCGCTTGCCGGTCTCTATGGGTACGACCATCTTGAATCCGCCCACCTCGTAAGCCTTCAGCACGGGGTCTTTCGCCATCATGCCTTCTGCCGACTTGCTTCTGTCAAGCGGCAAGGGAAACGTTTGCGCTTGTGCCATGTCGGTGCCGATGGCCA
>DAINOS010000043.1:0-15289 GCA_036743855.1 Prevotella sp.
AGGGCGCGTAGCACTGGAGGTTCTCTATGGCGTAGGCATAGGTGTGGAAGATGAAAGGGCTATTGAGAATCTTCCTTGAAGTTTCCGTAGCTCCTTGCACGAGATAGTCGTAGTCGGCATCCACGCAGGCTATGAGCCACTGGCCCGTCTTGCCGCGTAGCGCGCTCATCAGTGCCGCCTTCTTGCCACGCTCCAAGGTGTTCTCGCGCGTGGGCAACATAATCTCAAAATAAATCTTGTCGGTCTCAAACTGGCTCAAGATGCTTCTCCAGAAAAACACGTCATCGTAGCTCTCCACATAGGCCACGATTTTCCTTCTCTGCTGGCGCGAGTTGAGACAGTTGGCCGCCTGCAGATAAGAAGAGGTGAGGTTGTCCTGGAGTCGTTTCATGGTGTTCAGATTGTGATGTCGGACACCTCAGTCACCTTGTCCATCCATCCGTTCATGATGACGGCTGGCGAGTGGGTGGTGAGGATTATCTGCACGTTGGGATTCAGGTCGATGATGAGGTCGATGAGCTTCTTCTGCCATTCGATGTGGAGGCTCACCTCCGGCTCGTCCATGAAGAGCACGTATGGCTTTTGGTCTTCCACGAGCACGGTGAGCAGTATGGCGAGAATCTGCTTCTCGCCGCTCGACAACTGGTAGGGCACAAGCGTCTCGCCCATCTGCGAGAAACTTATCTCGTTGTCGGTGCGCACTATCTTCTTGCCCGTGTCGGCGAAGAGCAAGTCGATGATGTCTTGGAACTTCTTTTTCGGCTCTGCCAGTTTCTGAGCCTCCTCGCCTGCCGTGGCGCCACCTTTTTGCAGCACTTCAATCATGCGGTTGCCGATGTTGACCTGGTAGTCGAGATACTTGCGCTGGAGCTTGTAGAGTTGCCAGTCGAGTTCGGTGGCAAGCGAGATGTTCATCTGCGACACCACCTCGGCATTGATGAGCGGGCGGTCAAACGACCTGATGATGTCGTAGCGAATCCAGTTGGCATCCTCGGGGCTCACCTTCAGGTGCACGCCCTTGAGCAAGTGGGAATGAAACTCGCCACCGGCGGACAGTCCTTTCACCACCTTGTTGATAATGGTCGACTTGCCCACGCCGTTGACACCGCTGAGGATGTTGACGCGGCGGTCGAGGTTCCAAAGTATGTGCTTGCGACCGCTCCAAAGAGCGTCGATCTCTATCTGGGTGATATAATCAGCATATTTTTGCATGGCGGCAACGTTGTTGTTTCTATGCACAAAAATAGCAAAAAAATCAATCGCGTGCTTATTTTCTTATGATAATTCGTTGGCTTTACAACGTTTTTTATGAATTGATGGGGTTTCAGTGCAGGTTTGCGAGGGTGTTTTTCAAATGTTTTGCAGGGGCGGGCCCTGTGCCCGTCCGCAATTTTCTTTAATCCGCGTGAGTATAAGGATAAAAATTGGTAACTTTGCAAGTTCGGAGCGAGATTATAAAAAACGAAGATAAAACATTAAACAGAAACACTGTAAAAGCATGAATTTTAACATCAAAGGAATGTTGGCGAAATCGGCACGTGCCGTGCTCGCCTTAGTCCTCTTCGCTTGCGGCACGCAAGCTGTTGAGGCCCAGGATAACACCAAGTCTTTCAGCGTCTGCGCCTTGAACGTGGACGGACTGCCAAACAAGATACTTGGTATCGACATAAACCCCGATGGCAAGGGAGCCGACGGTGCTGCCGCCATAGGAAAATATCTGCGCGAGAGCGGAGTGAACGTCATGGCCCTGAGCGAAGACTTCAACTATCACAGCCATCTTGTTGACGCTCTCGGTGATGGGTATCACATCGGCACTTATCGTGGCGGAATCAGTTCTGATAAATACAAAGCTGACATAAGCTTCGACACTGACGGTCTGGAGTTTATCGTCAAGTCGCCGCTTACATTCGCGGATGAGTCGTGGACGGCATGGAAACAGACTTATGGCAAGTTCACGAATGGCTCAGACGAACTGATAAACAAGGGCTACCGCTTTTATACCGTGGACTTCGGTGGTGGCGTGCTTGTGGACTTCTACACCATGCACATGGATGCCGAGACGGATCCTAAGGACAACGCGGCGCGAGCTTCTCAATGGGAGCAGTTGCGCGACGCCATTCTCGCCAACCCAAACGGGCACGCTGTCATCGTGATGGGCGACACCAACAGCCGCTACACCCGCGACGACATTCTGTCGCTCTTCATCAACCCCATCAAGGAAGCGGGCAAATATACTGTCACTGACGCATGGATTAATCTGTGCAAGAATGGCGAATACCCAGAGCTTGACAAATCTGAGAGGTTGGTGATTCCTGATGACAAGAAGACAGACCCGGATGCCTACCGCTATTACGAGATAGTGGACAAGGTGCTGTTTCTCAACCCTGTCAACCCTGCCAATAGCACGACTCTGACAGCCAACAGCATCACTTTCGATGCTAAAAACTACCAGTCGGCAGACGGAAAGCTGCTTGGCGACCACGTGCCCGTAATCGTGAACTTCACTGCCACCCACCATTCTGACCTTTCAACGCTCAATCCGTGCAGTGCTGACAGTTGGTGGAACGGTGAGCAAATAGAGGGCAACGGTCAGGAGGTCTATATATATAATGTGGGAAAGAAATACTTCATAAGCCACGATGCCAACCCAACTGTTACTGACATCAATTCCGCCCCGACTTGGTTCGTACGAGGTAATGGTGGCTATACCTTCGACTCTGGCATTTATCGTCTGCACATGGAGCTTGATTATGAATTTCCAAATTTTAATTGGAATGCATCCATTGTGAAGAATAGTGGTGCCACGACGTTCACAGCCATGCCGAACAATGGCAAGCAATTTGTTGATGGAGAGTATGTTTATAAGCTTGCTAAATCAAAACGCTACTTTAATATCGACAACAATGGCAAATATTCAGCTGCGGAGACGAAGAGCACAGCCAACGATTGGCTACTGATCTCTCCAAAACAGAAACAAACATACGACACCTACGTAAACCTTTTCAACGAGGCAAAGTCGTATATCAATAAAGAAAGTCTCACCAGCGAGTTGCGAAACAGGCTTGAAAACACCCTTGAGACCACTTCTCGTTCCTGCTATCTGCGCAGCCAGACTGACATCAAGGCTTTGGAGGACATCATAGCTGAGATAAAGAAGATTTCGACTGGCGTTGTCCTTCCCACGGAAAACAATGACGCGCACGTTGTTGGCATCTACACCGTTGATGGCAAGCGCATTGCCACCATGCGCCACGGCATCAACATCGTGCGCATGAGCGATGGCACGGTGAAGAAAATCGTAAAATAGAATGCTAGTTAGGGTTTGTCTTTCGTGTGTTTCAGAAATTCATAATCCTCCCATACACGAGAATGGACTAACTCCATGCGGTTGAATATGGTAGGAAAGAGGCCAATGTAGATTATAAACAACAGGAGTTTTACCGTTCCAATGTTAATGGAAAAGTAAATATTATCATTGGGAGAAGCTATGGCGAAAGCCAACGGTATAAGAAGAGATTGCAGGAAGGCAGCTTGACCCTCAACAACTGCTATGTCAGAGCTATATGCGTCTTTCAGAGCAAGGTAATATGCTTTATCATAAACTCTTCGAATTTGCCGAGTGCGGTAATTGTTCTCGCATTCGGAAAGTTTTTCTGTTTTACAGAATAACCAATGCAAAAACCAAAATAACAGAAAAGCCGATGGTAAAAGCGTGATGGCCTTGCAACTCGTCAACGGCAAAGAAAAAAGCACACCCGTGAATCCTGCAATGGTCACAATGCCTAATGCGGTGATGAATACGAATTGCCATACACTTGTGAATGCACGAGTATTGTCAACATCTGGTATGTGATTATTGAAAAGGGAAGAAATGTGTGGCATTTCTTCGAACTGGCACATGTTGTCTCTCAGACTTTTTATGAGGAGCTCGGGGTTGTTTCTAAACGGATGCCATAATGTATGCGTGATGATATGATTGAATATTCCAACCACGTATGCGGCAATCAAGAACACTGCAATAAAAGCTTCTTTACCATATTCTCCGATAAAAGACGAAGAGAAGTCACTTATTTCCGGGAAATATTCCGAGAGGCACCACAGCAGGATGCCTCCCGGAATTACCATTACCAGAATATCGTAGATCGATAGTTTGGAAATGAGTTGCATATGATATAACTTATGTTGTTATGGATTTTATCTTCTAACAGGTCTTTTGCTCGTTGTCTTGCGCCGTTGTGGAGCCGTCTTCCTTTGAGGTTGTGTGCTGTAATATTTCTTGAAGTTGGCTTTGTTTTCATGTATACGATTTATAAGGTCTCTTGCCGTGTAGTCCTTTGAGATTCCTGTAATTAACTTACCGTCAAAATTATATACTGCAGAATAGGCTTTCCCTATAATTTCGGTGTAATAGGTGTAATCACCACGGTTGTCATCAGGATAGTAAGTTATAGAAACGGTTTTGTTTTTATAAGACACATAAATTTTGGAATCCATATATTCATTGTCTGTATTGAATAATGCTTGTATTGCTTCAGGTACTAACAAAGTTGTGAAACGCATGTTTCGTGTGGAAAATTTGAAGATGTGCCGTGTCTCCCACACAACGGTATTTGATTTGATGTCAAGCATAATATCTTGTGTTACAACAACTATGTTACTGTCACCGGCAAGAATGATAGGTTTATAATAATCTCGAGCCCCATTCTCATTAAGTAATGCTCTAACTATTATGCCATTATGATAGTATAGGCCATCTTGGACTACACTGTCAATAAATTGGACATCATTTACCTTTCCCGTCTCTACATTGTAATACTTAATGTCGTTCTTTACAGTGTAGAATACGTTTTTGGGGGACGAACTTGGCAGGAAGAGAAGAACTCTTGCGTCCTTGCCTAACGTCTTGACAAACTGTTTGGCTTTCATGGAGTCGGTTGCCAACCCTCGCTCTTGCGCCAATGCTCCTATCGGCATAAGCGCGAATAGTGTGCACAGAATGGTGCATAAATAAAAGAATCTCTTCATGATAATTGTATTAGGTGATTGTGATTAAAATTACTTGTTCTCCGCATTTTGAACATTCCCGGCGATACACGGCACCACTGCCGCCTTATTCTTCTTCTCCATTCATGCGTTTTTCCCTTTCCTTTCTTTCCCTTCGGTCTCCAAAGGTGTAGTCTTTCTTGGTTTTCTTGATGAAATTCCCGTCGAAATCAAAAATTAAAGTAGTTGACTTTCCAAGAGGATAATCATCCCTGTCACCATCCCAGCTGAGCAATGCTAAGGGGAACCATTCCAGCGATTCATCGGAAATGCGTGGAACTTCTGTATACGTTATCGTGCCATTACTCTTGGAAGTCTTTACATCCACTTCTATGCGATTGTCGAATATGGGCAATAAGTTTTGCGAGAATTTCATAGTCTTTGTGTTTAGGCAATAGAGACCATATTCGTCAGGCCCAGCCCACGTGAGCACGGTGATGTTTTTCTTGCCGGCAAAGATCTCGGAAACATCTTCCTCGATTATATCACCGTAGGGCACAACCGTAACTTTGCCTGTCTCCACATTATAATATTTGATGATGTTCTCCTCGGTATAAAACACGTTTTTGGAAGAGTTTGGCAACACTAAGAGCACCTTAGCATCCTTCTTGCTAATGGAGTCGATGAATTGTTGCGCTTTTGTGGAATCAGAAATGTAGACTTCCTCCTGCTTTTCCTTTTCCCTTTCCGCCTTGCTCTTGCAAGACACAAGGAATGTTGAAGTCAGCATGACTGCCAATAGGGTCAAAAAGATGGTTTTTCTCATATAGAGCATAGTTGCGGTCTGGAAGCCCTGGCAGACCTCGTACAACGTAAAAGCGTGGGCTTGATATGCCACACTCTAACTTGAAGGTCCTAGGAAAACCTGTAACACAGAATGGTGACAACAACCCACGCTTATATGCGGAGGCTATCATGTCCATCTCTTGTGTTACTTCTTGCGAATTTCCTAGGTTCTCAAGTTACAAGACGAGCATAACGCTTCGTTATTCTTTACCCATAAAATCTTGACTCAACAGTCACGGATGACTGAATTGTCGCTCCAAAGTTAGGAAGAATTTAGCAATACAACAAATTTTTAGCTAAAAAATATGAACGAACATCAAAATCAACATATTAAAAAAGAGGATGTGCCAGTTTTGACACATCCCCTTTAATACTATGTTATTATATTATTGTTTACTCTGTCACGAAGTTCTTCAGGTCATCGGCTTTGAAGTTCATGACGTAAGCGTGAGAGCCTACGCATTCCTCTTCTGCCATGCGCACGAAGACGTTGGCACTCTTCTCAAACTCCTCAGGATTCTTTGTGGCATCCTTGAGCAGAAGCAGGGAGAGGATGATGTCGCCAGTCATGTTGTAGAGACGGCGGCCAAGGAAGTCGTGCTCAGCCTGGTCGTTGTCTGCCTTAACCTTGTCCACTGCCTCAGCGTAGAGATCCACGCACTTGGCAATGCGGTCGAGGAGAGGCTTGACGGCCTCGGACACTTCCTCAAGGAGCATCTCCTTCATGATGTTGAGGTAGGTGCCGTTGGTGATGTAGCGGATAGCCGCAACCACCTGCAACTGTGTCGTGCCCTCGTAGATGGAGAAGATGCGGGCGTCGCGCAATAGGCGCTGAGCCTTATACTCCATTATGAAGCCTGAGCCACCATGCACGCTCACGCAGTCGTAAGCCGACTGGTTGGCAAACTCGGAGGTCATGCCCTTGCCCAGAGGCGTGAAGGCGTCAGCCAAGCGGCTGTATTTCTTCATCTCCTTGCGCTCGTCGCCAGTGAGCTTGCGCTCGCGAGAGATGTCCTCAAGGGTCTTGTAGATGTCCACGTAGCGTGAAGTCTGGTAGAGAATGGCACGGCTCGCGTCGAGCTTTGCCTTCATGCGAGAGAGCATGTCGTAGACGGCAGGGAAGTTGATGATTGCCTCGCCAAACTGCTTGCGCTCGCGGGCGTAGCTCACTGCCTGGTCGTAAGCTTCCTGCTCCAAACCGACGCTCTGTGCGGCGATGCCGAGACGGGCGCCATTCATCAGGCTCATCACGTACTTGATAAGACCGAGGCGGCGGTCACCGCAAAGCTCAGCCTTGGCGTTCTTGTAGACGAGCTCGCACGTTGGTGAGCCGTGGATGCCGAGCTTGTTCTCGATGTGGCGAACGTCCACGCCGCCGTCGCGCTTGTCGTAGATGAACATGGAGAGGCCGCGACCGTCGCGTGTACCTTCCTCTGAACGAGCGAGAACGAGGTGAATGTCTGAGTCGCCATTGGTGATGAAACGCTTCACGCCATTGAGCCTCCAAGTGCCGTCTGCATCCTGTGTGGCCTTGAGCATGACGTGCTGAAGGTCAGAACCAGCGTCAGGCTCGGTGAGGTCCATTGACATGGTCTCGCCAGCGCAAATGCGAGGTATGTATTTAGCTTGCTGCTCAGGAGTGCCAAACTCGTAGAGTGTGTCTATGCAGCTCTGGAGCGACCACACGTTTTGGAAGCCGCTGTCGGCAGCGGAGACAAGCTCTGAAAGCATGGAGAACACGGTCATGGGGAGGTTCAGCCCACCAAAGCGACGTGGCATGGTGATGCCCCACAAGCCAGCCTTGCGTGTCGCGTCAAGGTTCTCGTATGTCTTCGAGGCATAAATCATGCGGTTGTTCTCAAGGTGTGGACCCTCAAGGTCAACGCTCTCAGAGTTGGGCTCGATGATGTTCTTTGCCACCTCGTCGGTGATTTCAACGATGCGCTTGTAGTTCTCGATGGCATCATCGTAAGACACTGGTGCGTAGTCGAACTTGTCCTTGTCGGCGAAGTCGCGCTCTTTCAGCTCGACAATGCGCTTCATCAGAGGTGAGTCGAGATAATATTGTAGTTTTTTTGCGTCTGTCATTGTTGTTTGTTTTGGAGAATAAAAGAATTACTTGTTATTCTGCTTGTAATATTTGATGAGTTTCGGGACGACCTCCTCCACGGTGCCGGTGATGATGTAGTCGGCAATCTGGTTGATAGGAGCGTCGGGGTCGCTGTTGACAGATATGATGATGCCAGAGTCTTGCATGCCTGCGATATGCTGAATCTGACCGCTGATGCCACAAGCTATGTACACCTTAGGATGCACTGTCACGCCTGTCTGACCGACCTGCCTGTCGTGGTCTACCCATCCGGCGTCCACGGCGGCGCGGCTTGCGCCCACCTCGCCGTGAAGCTCCTTGGCGAGCTGGAAGAGCATGTCGAAGCCTTCCTTTGAGCCTACGCCGTAGCCACCAGCCACGACGATAGGAGCGCTCTTGAGGTTGTTCTTGGCAGCCTCCACGTGGCGGTCGATTACCTGTACGGCGTATGACAATGGGTTGACATACTTCTTTGGGTCCGGGTAAACCACTTCGCCATTTGCCTTGCCCTCATAGAGAGCCTTCTGCATGACACCGGAGCGAACGGTTGCCATCTGTGGACGATGCTCAGGGTTGACGATGGTAGCCACGATGTTGCCACCGAAAGCTGGACGAATCTGGTAGAGCAGGTTGTCGTAGTGCTTGCCAGTCTTCTTGTCGTCGTATTCGCCAATCTCCAGCTGCGTGCAGTCGGCGGTGAGGCCAGAGGTCAATGATGATGACACCCTTGGGCCGAGGTCACGACCTATTACGGTTGCGCCCATGAGGGCGATCTGTGGCTTCTCCTCCTTGAAGAGGTTGACCACGATGTCGGTGTGAGGTGCTGAGGTGTATGGGAAAAGTCCCTCGCCATCGAAGACGAAGAGCTTGTCAACGCCATAAGGAAGTATTTGGTCTTCCACCTTACCCTTGATGCCTGTGCCTGCCACGATTGCGTTGAGCTCCACGCCGAGAGTGTCGGCGAGCTTGCGGCCCTTGGTGAGCAGTTCTTGTGACACCTCCTGTACGGTAGTGCCTTCTATCTCGCAATATACAAATACGTTATTCATTGTCTTACCTACTTACTATCCAATAATGCTCTCGTCTAACAGTTCTTTTACGAGTCCCTCCACGTCCTCGTCGGAAGCGGTGAGCCTCTTGCTCTCCTTTGCCTGGAAGACAATGTTCTTCACGGCTTTCACCTTCGTTGGCGAACCAGCCAAGCCACACTGGTCATAGTCGGCGCCGCAGTCGGCGATGCTCCACTGGCCGAGGGTGAGGTAAGGGCGTGTCTCGTAGAGAGAAGCCCAAGGCTCGTCGCCCTTGCGCTCCATGGGGCAAGAGGCATACTTGTATTTCATCACGAGCTTGGCGTTGCAAGGACGTGCGGGAGCGGCAGTGCCGTTGACGGTCACCATCACTGGCAGAGGAGCCACGACTGTCTCCACACCGCCGTCGATGTGGCGCACGATTGTAGCCTTGCCGTCTTTCACCTCTTTGATCTCCTCAGCGTAAGTCACCTGGTTGAGTCCGAGCTTCTGTGCCACCTGTGGGCCTACCTGCGCGGTGTCGCCATCGATAGCCTGGCGGCCACCGATCACGAGGTCTACATGGAATACGTCCTTGTCGATCTTCTCAATGGCCTTTGAGAGGAAATAAGCTGTGGCGAGGGTATCGGCACCAGCGCTCTTGCGGTCGGTTAGGAGCCAGCCCTCGTCGGCGCCACGGTAGAGGCTCTCGCGCAGAATCTCACCTGCGCGTGGAGGTCCCATCGTCACAACACCGACGTGTACGTTCTCTGGATCCAAATCTTTAAGGCGAAGAGCCTGTTCCAGCGCGTTGAGATCTTCAGGGTTAAAGATGGCTGGCAGGGCGGCACGGTTCACCGTGCCTTCGGCTGTCATTGCGTCTTTACCCACATTGCGCGTGTCGGGTACTTGCTTGGCAAGCACTACAATGTTTAATTTCATGTATTCTTAAAATATATAATTATGTAATCTTCTTGAAGTTACGTACGAAATATCGGGACAAAATTACAATAATTTTGCCTCCCTGCCAAAGAAATGGCACGAAAACAGCCGCTTTTTGCACATTTCATATAACTTTGTGCATCGTGAAAGCGGTAAACTCTCTTTTCAAGAATCTATTTGCGTCTTTGGCCAATTCACGAGAAACAGCTTTTCCTTGGCGCGGGTGAAAGCGGTGTAGAGCCAGTGGATATAGTCGGGGGTGAGCATGTCGTCGGTCATGTATCCCTGGTCGAGATAAACGTGTTGCCATTGCCCGCCTTGTGCCTTGTGGCAGGTGACGGCATAGGCGAACTTCACTTGTATGGCGTTGAAATATTTGTCTTTCCTCAATGCCTTCATGCGGTCTGCCTTGATGGGTATGTCGGCATAGTCTGCCATCACCGCTTCAAACAGCTTCTCGTTTTGCTCCCTTGTCAGCGCTGGAGCCTCGCTCGTGAGGGTGTCGAGGAGAATGGTCGTGTCGAGCTCTTGGTTGTTGAAATCAGGAAATTGCAACGTGGCGTCAGCGAAATGGAAGCCATAAAGCTCTATGAAGTTGCGCACGCGACGCACCACGCAGCGGTCACCATTGGCGACGAATGTCTCTTTGGGCTCCTTGTCATCGTTTGCGCTGCCATTGGCGATATACTTGTTTCTCACCACCATCAGCATGTCGCCAGGGCAGATGGCCTCTTCCCTGTCGAGAATGGTGTTTCTTATACCTTTATTATATATGTTGGCCCTCTTGTTGGAGCGTGTTATCACGATAGTCTCGTCTGTTCCCATCTTGCTGTAGCTTGAGGCGAGACTCTCTATCAATTCGTTGCCAGGCATCATCGTGATGTCGGAAAACCCTGCAAAGTGTATTTTTGGCAGTCGGGTCATCTCGCTATGCGTGATCATCCGCCTTATGAGCGTGGCGTTGAACAATATGCCGGAGCCTTCTCCCTGCCTGAGCACCTCGTCGAGGTCGCATTGGTACACGTTCAGCCCATAGCCTTCGAGCTCTTGCGGTGACAGGGCGGGCGCCTCTTCCTCGCCCACGGGTGGCAACTGCGCCTTGTCGCCTATGAGCATAAGGCGGCAATTGTTGCCATTGTAAACGAAGCGCATGAGGTCGTAGAGCAGACTGCCGGAGCCGAATCCGCTTTCTCCGGCACTGCCGTTGCCTATCATGGAGGCCTCGTCGACCACGAACAGCGTGTTCTTATGCACGTTGAAGTTGAGGTCGAAACTGCCGCCAATCCCCGTGAAGCTCTTTTCGCGGTATATGGCGCGGTGAATGGTGGAAGCCGGCATGCCGCTGCTTAGTGAGAACACCTTGGCGGCTCGTCCAGTCGGTGCCATGAGCACGAGACGCTGGCCGAGCGAGTGGAGGGTGTATACAATGGCTGCGGCGAGCGAGGTCTTGCCAGTGCCGGCTGAGCCTCGCATCACCATCACCGCCTCTTGCCTGCGGTCGGCAAGGAAGCGTGAGAAAACGTTGAGGGCGTTGTATTGGTCTTGCGTGGGGGAGAACCCGAAGTTGCCGATGATGCGCTCTACCAGCTCGTAAGTCTTCATCCAGCGTCGTTATCTGAACAGCGAGAAGTTCACGCTGCCATAGCTTCTGTGCTCCACGAAATGCGGTTCCTCGGAGAAGTCGTAGTTCTTTCCATGCTCAAGCACGAAGATGCCGTCTGGTTTCAACAGTCCGTGTTCGAACACCAGGCTGGGTATGGTGGCGAGGTTGTCCAAGGCGTATGGTGGGTCTGCGAAGATGAAGTCGAACGTCTCGTGGCATTTCTTCATGAAGCGGAACACGTCTCCGCGTATCAAGATATTGTCGGTGGTGCCAATCTTCTTCATGCATTGCGATATGAAGGCGGAATGATCCCTGTCGGCCTCCACGCTTATGACGGGAGCGCAACCTCGCGACAACATTTCGAGCGATATGCTGCCCGTGCCTGAGAAGAGATCCAATGACGACGAGCCGTCAAAGTCGATGTAGCCATTAAGGACATTGAAAATGTTTTCTTTCGCGAAATCGGTTGTCGGCCTTGCCTTGAACGTGCGCGGGATGTCGAAATGGCGCCCTTTATATTTACCTGTGATTATTCTCATGCGAGTAATGATGTTATCATGTCAAACGTGATGCCTTTCTCCTGTGTCAATGGCACGTTGTTGAAACTTGCCGCGGAGTTGATGACCGCCACCATCTGCACGTAAGCGCGCAGCCCCTTGAGCAGTTCTTCCTTGTTTGGAATCTCGCCCCCAAGAAACAGCTCGTCGTGCATCTGGTCCAAGGCGAGTTGTTTCCAGACGAAGAGCGTGAAGTATGTCGCGTCCTTGACCGAGCGCGCCTGATAGCGGTTGTAGAAAATGAAGTGGTTGCGCTCAAAGCTGAATATCTCCAATTCGTTTTCGTGGAAATAGGCATAGAGCTTTCGCCTGTTGCCGAGGAAGTGCCTCCTGTGCAGGTAGTCCCACACGGGTTGCATGAGGTGAATGTATCTCGTGTCCTTGTAATGGTCTTCCACCACGAGCTTCAAGTCGCGGTTGAGTGCGAACACAGCCACGGCGTTCAAGTCGGGAAGCACGTTGCCGATGATGACGCTGCCCTCGGTGGAAGGAAAGGAATGCTTGTATAGGGTTTCCTTGTCGTTCTCGTTGTATTCGTCGAGGGGTATCAAGAGGACAGGCGAGTCAACGAGTATCTTGGCCCGATCCGTAGTAGGCTCTTTCAGCATCTCCACGGTCTTGAAAGCGTCCCTGAGCTGCGCGGCGACGGAGATGCCGTTTTTCGAGGCGTATTTGTAAAAGTCCACTTGCGTGCGATCCGTGTCCTTTGGGAGCGCGAAAGCGAGCGACCCTTTCGCCACACGTATTGTCATTCTGTTCTGCATGGTTTTCTTGTTGTTCGTGTCGTTTGCGGGGCTTGGGTTGTTGTCACCAGTTGCCCACGTTGTCGTTTGGTGTCTCCGTGTCGCCTATTTTCAGTCCGGGGAATCTGCCGTTGGTGTTGGCCTCATCGGTGAGCTCACTGATGCTCGACTTGTCGAGCCCGTCCAGATATTGCTTGTATGTAGCGCCACATTCCATCACGGGTATGGCCTTTCCGCTCTTTCCAGGGAGCGTGGTAGCGGTGAGCGAGAACCGTTGGCCCTTCACGCATGGCACGTCGCCGAGCGAGTCGGCGAGAAGCCCGCACCGTGCGAGTTCCTTGAAACTTGCTGCATAGGTGCCATGCTTGGCGCGGTATTTCTCTTCTGCCGCGCGAATGGTCATCAACCGTTCTTTCACGGCGTTTTCGCGTCGCGTCTTTTGCTTCTCAAAGAGTATGGGCGAGCCGATGCTCATGAGGCATAGGAGGACTAACAGGAAGACGCATCCGCCGAGGCAATATGTGTTGTTGACTTTTAATCTCATTTCTCTTTCCTTTATCTGTAAGATAATATGCTTTGGTGCAAAGTTACTAAAAAAATCACAAGAGCGGACTCAAAAGTCTTATTATGCTTGTCCAAAGCCTTTTCCTGAACGATAAGTGCGCGTGGGCGAAAATCTCGTTGTAGGTCGGGCTTAGGGCTTGGTCATCGAGAAATATCTTCTTCATGCGCAGTGCCACGCCCTCATCGAAGAAAAAGACGTTGGCCTCGAAGTTGTGCTCAAAGCTGCGGAAGTCCACGTTTGTGCTTCCGCAAGTGCAGATGCTGTCGTCGCTGACGAGGAATTTGGAGTGGTTGAACCCACCTTGGTAGAGATACACCTTCACCCCAGCCTCCACCACTTCGCTGATGTAGCTTGAGCTTGCCCATTCCACGATCTTCGAGTCGCTGTGCATGGGCACTATCAGCCTCACGTCCACCCCCGCGAGGGCGGCTGTGCGCATGGCGAAAAGCACTGGCTCCGTGGGCAGGAAATAGGGCGTTTCCATGTACACATAGCGCTTGGCCTCAAGCAGTATGCGCACGTAGCCTTGCATGATGTCGGGCCAATGGGTCACGGGGCTGCTCGTCACCACCTGCGCCAGGCAGTTGTTGTTGATGGACGGGTCGAGTGGGGGATAATAGTCTTGGCTGGTGATGAGCGTGCGGTCCACGAAATACCAATCCACGAGAAACGCCCGTTGCAGCCCGTAGACGGCCCCGCCACTCAATCGCATCACCGTGTCGCGCCAGGGTTGCGTTCCGGTGCCCTTGACGTATCGCGTGGCCACGTTCATGCCGCCGATGAAGCCCACGCGACCGTCTATGACGATGATCTTGCGGTGGTTGCGGTAGTTGGCCTTTGAGGTGAACCTTGGAAACTTCACCGGCATGAACGGGTGAATGTCGATGCCGGCGTTGCGCATGCGCTCGTGGAAGGCGTTTTTCACTTTCAGGCACCCCACGTCGTCGTAGACCACCCTCACCTCCACGCCGTGCTCGGCCTTGTATATCAAGGCGTCGGCAATGAGGTTGCCCAGCTCGTCGTCCTCGAAGATGTAGATGTCTAAGTGTATGTGCTTCTTGGCGAGGCTTATCTCGCGTAGCAGGCTGGGGAAGAACTCATAGCCCGACGTGTAGATAGTCACGTCGTTGTCCTTGAAAGGCAATGCCATGCTCTGGTTCTTGAAGAGCATCATCAGCGGTCGGTGTGGCTCAGGCAGACGTAGGTCTTTCTGCTCGATATACTCAAACATTGACCGCTTGGTGAGTTGGCTCAGCGACCTCTCGGAGATGAGCCTCTCCTTGCGCGTGTTTTGCCCGAAGAAGAAATAGAGGAGTATGCCCACGAATGGCACCGCCCAGAGCACGAGGAGCCATGCCATGGTCTTCGATGGCTGCCGGTTGTCCATCACCACCTTCAGCATCACCACGATGTCGATGGCGACATACGCGATGTAGAAAATCCAATAGATATACTCCATGCCTGCCATTGTCATTGCTTATTTCATGCCTATGAGCTTGTGGGTCTGGAGGCTGAGTCTCCATTGGGGATGCTTGGTGATGTAGTCCACGCAACTCTTCATGATAGAGGCGTTCTCTTTCGCGTCTCCGCTGTCAAGCGGTTGCAGATAGAGGTAGTTGGCACTCACGCCATGGTCGTCGGGCTCGTTTTTGCCGTCGTACAGCACTTTCAGCTCATCGCAACGCTTCACCGTGACACGCTCCTTTGGCGACACCGTCAGCCAATCGAGGTTCGATGGAGGCTCATTGGTGCCGTTGCTCTCCATCGCCACCATCTTGAATCCGGCGTCGTGGATGGCGTCAATGAGCGCGGAATCCACTTGCAAGGTCGGTTCGCCGCCGGTGAGCACCACGATTGGCTTCGCCCCAGACTTCGGTGTGAGACTCTTCATCTGCTCCACTATTTCCTCAGCGGTCATGGTGTCAAACCTTGAGAAGTCGGTGTCGCAAAACGG
>DAINOS010000044.1:0-15165 GCA_036743855.1 Prevotella sp.
TGGGGCAAGCCTTACTTCATCGCATGGACCACAACCCCTTGGACCTTGCCATCTAACGTGGCACTCTGTGTGGGCCCTAAGATTGACTACGTAGCCATCGAGACTTACAATCTCTACAATGGCGAGCCTATGACATTGATTATGGCAGAGAGCCGTATCAATGCTTACTTGAAGGCCGACCAGGAGTGCAAGGAGGGCGACCTCCTGCCATTCGACAAGGAGAAGAAGCAGTGCCCTTGGCGCATCGTTGACCGCATGAAGGGTACCGAGCTCGAAGGCATGCACTACGAGCAGTTGATGCCATGGGTGAAGCCTTGCGAGAAGGTAGACGATTTCGCTCCTAAGTTCGTTACCGAATATGCAGCCGCTCATCCTGAGAAGGTATTCTCCTCCGAGGATGGCCGCGATAAGTTCGTGGAGATGGAGAGCGAGGCTTTCCGTGTCATCCTCGGCGACTATGTGACAACAGAAGATGGTACGGGTATCGTACATATCGCTCCAACCTTCGGTGCCGACGATGCCAAGGTGGCTAAGGATGCCAACATCCCAGCCCTATACCTTATTAATAAGAAGGGCGAGACCCGCCCAATGGTTGACCTCCAGGGTAAGTTCTACCTCCTCGACGAGTTGGACAACAACTTTGTCCAGGCTTGCGTCAACAAGGATTTGTATGCTCACCACGCAGGCGACTACGTGAAGAACGCCTACGACCCTAAGTTCAACGTGGATGGCGTTTGGGACAAGAAGGCTTCCGAGAAGGCTGAGGACCTCAACATCGTGCTCTGCTACGAGTTGAAGCAGGAGGGCAAGGCGTTCAAGAGCGAGAAGCACGTCCACAACTATCCTCACTGCTGGCGTACCGACAAGCCAATCCTCTACTATCCATTGGATAGCTGGTTTATCAAGGACACCGCTCGCAAGGACCGCATGGTAGAGTTGAACAAGACCATCAACTGGCAGCCAGAGTCAACCGGTACAGGTCGATTCGGCAACTGGCTCGAAAATTTGAACGACTGGAACCTCTCTCGTTCTCGTTTCTGGGGTACTCCATTGCCAATTTGGCGCGATGAGAACCGTGGCGAGAAGTGCATCGGTAGCTTGGAAGAGCTCAATGCAGAAATCGAGAAGTCTGTTGCCGCTGGCATCATGAAGAGCAACCCATTGAAGGACAAGGGCTTCGTGGTAGGCGACTACAGCCAGGAGAACTATGATAAGATTGACCTCCACCGTCCATACGTAGACAATATCGTATTGGTGAACGACGAGGGCAAGCCAATGTATCGTGAGAGCGACTTGATCGACGTTTGGTTCGATTCAGGTTCCATGCCTTACGCCCAGCTCCACTACCCATTCGAGGGCGAGATGGCTCGTGGCACAGAGGCAGACCGCGATGCCTTGATTCACAGCAAGTACGAGGGCTATGCCATCCCTCCAAAGAACTATCCTGCCGACTTCATCAACGAGGGCGTTGACCAGACTCGTGGATGGTTCTTCACCCTGCATGCCATCGCAACCATGGTATTCGACAGCGTAGCCTTCAAGAATGTGATTTCTTCAGGTCTCGTGCTCGATGCCAAGGGCAACAAGATGAGTAAGCACGTGGGCAACGTAACCAACCCATTCGAGATGATCGACAAGTATGGCGCCGACCCAGTGCGTTTCTATATGTTGACCAACAGCGAGCCTTGGGACAACCTCAAGTTCGACCCTAACGGTGTGGACGAGACCCGTCGCAAGTTCTTCGGTACATTGTATAATACATACAGCTTCTTCGCCCTCTATGCCAACGTGGACGGTTTCGACCCACAGGCAGCACAGGTGCCTACAGAGAAGCGCCCAGAGATCGACCGCTGGATTCTCTCTTCGCTCAATTCCCTCATCAAGGGGGTTGACAAGGAGTTGACCGGCTACGACCCAACCCGTGCAGGCCGTCTTATCGACGCTTTCGTCAACGACGACCTCTCCAACTGGTACGTTCGCTTGAACCGCAAACGTTTCTGGGGCAAGGAGATGAGCGAGGATAAGCTCAGCGCTTATCAGACCCTCTACACTTGCTTGATGACCGTAGCCAAACTCTTGGCTCCGTTCGCTCCATTCTATGCCGACCAGTTGTATCACGACCTGGGTGGCAAGTTGGAGAGCGTTCACTTGGACAATTTCCCAGTAGCCGACGAGACAGCCATCGACCGCGACTTGGAGGAGCGCATGGCTATCGCCCAGAAGATTACCTCCATGGTATTGGCATTGCGCCGCAAGGTGAACATCAAGGTGCGCCAGCCACTCCAGCAGATTATGATTCCTGCCGTAGATGCAACCCAGAAGGCTCACATCGAGGCAGTGGCAGGATTGCTGAAGAACGAGGTGAACGTGAAGGAGGTTAACTTCATTGAGGGTCAGGGTATTCTGGTCAAGAAGGTGAAGTGTAACTTCCGTGTCATGGGTAAAAAATTCGGTAAACTCATGAAAGGCGTTGCCGCCAAGATGAACGGACTTTCACAGGAAGAAATCGCCGCACTTGAGAAAAACGGCTCCATGTCGTTTGAGGTTAATGGCAACCCTGTCACAGTAGAGGCTGCCGACGTGGAGATTATCTCCGAGGATATTCCAGGATGGCTCGTTTCCAACGATGGCAACTTGACCGTGGCATTGGAAGTAGAGTTGACACCAGAATTGAAAAAGGAAGGCATGGCTCGTGAGCTCATCAACCGTATCCAAAACCTTCGCAAGGACAGCGGATTGGAAATTACAGACCGCATAAAGCTCACTGTGGCTCCTAACGAGAATACTGATGCCGCTATCGAGACATTTGGTGACCTCATAAAGAGTCAGGTGCTCGCCAACTCCATCAACATTGCCGACAACGATGGCACAGAGGTGGACCTGGATGAGTTTAAGCTCAACATAAAGGTCGAAAAAGACTAATAAACAGTCGTCATGCAAGTAAAGCATTATTCTGACGAGGAGCTCGAAGAGTTTCGTGAAATCATCCTTAACAAGCTTAAGGTCGCAAAGCAAAGCTACAACGATGCCATGGCGACCTTAAGCAACAAAGGCAACAACACGGACGCAGACACAGCCCCTACATATCACATATTGGAAGAGGGCACGGAAGTTATAGAACGAGAGAACCTGATACAAAAGGCCCAACGCGAATATAAGTTCATCCAGTCGCTTGAGGCTGCCCTCGTCAGGATAAAGAACAAGACATACGGCATCGACCGTGTCACTGGGGAATTGATACCCAAGGACCGGTTGCGCCTTGTGCCTCATGCAACACTTAGTGTCGCCACTAAAAACGCGAGAAAGAAGTGAAGAGAAAAGGACTTCTGGCGTGGATAATTATCGCCGTCATTCTCATAATAGACCAACTGATAAAGATTCATGTCAAGACAACTATGGCCTTAGGTGAGTCGATAAGGGTCACCAACTGGTTTTACATCACATTTATCGAGAACAATGGAATGGCTTGGGGCATGACATTTGTCAACAAGCTATTCCTTAGTGTGCTGCGCGTCGTGGCTGTTTGCGCCATAGGCTGGTTCATTTGGCAAGTGGTGCGTCAGAAGGGCAGGACTGTTTTCGTGGTCTGCCTCTCCATGGTACTGGCAGGCGCGGCTGGCAACATCCTCGACTCGATGTTTTATGGACTTTGCTTCACGACCTCCACTCCCTACAGTGTCGCATACACCGTGCCATTTGGTTCAGGCTATGCCAACTTCCTCATGGGGCGTGTAGTGGACATGTTTTATTTCCCTATTATCCACAGCACTTGGCCCACCTGGATGCCATTGTTGGGTGGTGAGAGTTTCACATTTTTCTCGCCAGTGTTCAACTTTGCCGATGCCTCCATCACGACTGGTGTCATCTGCTTGCTGCTGTTTTGCTCAAAGGATCTCTCTACCATTGGAAAGACCATTGACAACGCTCGCGGAAAACACCTTACAAAGGAGGACAGCGAAAAGACTAATGCCGTGAAAGACACGGAGAAAAAGTAAGCCATGAGAAAGACTTTGTTTTTCTTTATTGCCTTGATTGTTGTCGGAGCCTTTACCATGAGCTGCGACAACCGTCCGTCTGTCATCTCCTCCGGGGAGATGGAAAAGATACTCTACGACTATCACCTTGCTGATGCCATGGCACAACAAGCCGAGGGCGGATACGAGAAAAACGCCTTTGAGTATCGTGCGGCGGTGCTCAAGAAATACGATGTCTCACAAGGCGAGTTCGACTCGTCAATGGTATATTACATGCGCCACACCGATGAATTGCACACAATATATCAGCACATTTCCGACCGCATGCAGGAGGAAGCAAACAAGTTGGGCGCAAGTTCATCGAGTGGCATAACAGCGGCTGGCGACTCTGCCGACGTATGGAATGGAGAGAGGTCGTTGACGCTCATACCCAACGAGCCTTACAACCTCTATTCTTTCAACCTCACCCCTGACACGACATTCCACAAGGGCGACAAGCTGCTTCTCAATTTCAAGGCCGACTTCATCTTCCAAGACGGAATGCGAGATGGTGTTGTAATGCTTTCGGTAGTCTTGGGCAACGACAGCGTGACTTCAAACGTGTCGCACATTTCTTCATCCACGCCAATGTCACTGATGATTTCTGACAACGACAGCCTTGGTATAAAGAAGATACGTGGATTCTTCATGTTGTCGAAAAGCATGGATGCCAACACTTCTTCCACCACGCTCAAGCTGATGAGTATTCACGACATTCAGCTCATCAGGATTCATCCTTCTAAGTCCACTAACGGCAACGCGCCAATGACTCCTTCTGATGGCAGGATTCCCGTGAATGCTGACGTACCCGACTCGGATAGGATGAGGCCGCAAGTTGAGCGATGAAATAAGCTAATAAACTAATAGACAAGAACCAACAGGAAAAATGAGAAAACAAATACTTAAAGTTCTCTTTGCGACTGCTCTCTTCACGACAATGGCGACAGCAGCATCCGCATGCACCAATTTTATTGTAGCCAAGGGCGCTTCCGCCGATGGCTCTGTCATGTGCACATACAACGCCGATGACTATGGAATGTTCATCGGATTGGCACATTATGCCGCCGGCACACACCAGAAAGGCGACATGAGAAAGATAATAGACTGGGACACGAAGAAATATCATGGCATGATACCGGAAGCCCCCGTCACATACAATGTCATTGGCAACATCAATGAGTTTCAAGTTACCATCGGCGAAACAACATACGGAGGCCGAGAGGAAATGGTTGACACTACTGGAATCATCGATTATGGCTCGCTCATATATATAGCGCTGCAACGCTCAAAGACAGCGAGAGAAGCCATAAAGGTGATGACTTCACTCGCTGAGAAATATGGTTACAACTCTGAGGGTGAGACTTTTACCATCTGCGACCCCAACGAGGCCTGGATCATGGAAATGATGGGCTGTGGTGGCGACAAGAAGCAGAAAGTGGTATGGGTAGCCGTTCGCGTGCCCGACAACACGATATGCGGCCATGCCAACCAAAGTCGTATTGGCGTGTTCTCACAGTATAAAACCGAGGTGCTCCACAGCAAGAACGTTGTCAGCTTCGCACGTCAAAAGGGTTGGTACAAAGGCCCCGACAAGGATTTCTCATGGAAAAACGCTTACGCATTCCCCGATTTCTCTGGTCGCCGTATGTGCGAGGCACGTGTCTGGAGCTTCTTCAATCATCACAAGGACATGAGCCGATGGTTGCCTTGGGCATTAGGAAAGGACAAGAACGCTGAGGACATGCCACTTTGGATAGTCCCAGACAAGAAGCTCAGCGTGCAAGACCTTGAATCTGACATGCGCGACCATTATGAAGGCACGGAACTGTCGGTTGCCGACGGCAAGGACATGGGTGGCGGCATATGGCAAATGCCTTATCGCCCCACTCCTCTGACTTTTAAGGTGAATGGCAAGACCTATTTCAACGAGCGTCCCACCTCAACGCAGCAAACGGGCTTTTCTTATGTCTCACAGATGAGGTCGTGGCTGCCACGCGAGATTGGCGGCGTGCTGTGGTTTGGCAACGACGACGGCAACATGATTGCCTACACGCCAATATATTGTGGCAACAAGGTTCAGCCTGAGTGCTACAACACCCCTGGAGCCGATGCCGTGACATTCTCCATGAAGAACGCCTACTGGGTTTGCAACTGGGTGAGCAACATGGTGTATCCACGCTACTCTTTGATGTTCCCAAGCCTGAAGGAGGTTCGCGACAGCTTGGAGGCTAACTATTTCGCCAACCAAGGGGCAGTGGAAGCCAAAGCCTCAGAACTGTATAAAGACAACAAGGAAGCTGCAATAAAATATCTCAACGATTACAGCAACCAGAAAGCACAACAAATGCTTGAGCGTTGGCGTCATTTAGCTTTCTACCTCATCGTGAAATACAACGACATGATTGTCAAGCCTGAGGACAACGGCAAGTTCACGCGCACGCCAGAAGGCATTGGGGCAACCGTGAAACGCCCTGGGTACCCGGAGGCATACAAGGAGAAGCTCGTCAAGGAGACTGGTGACAAGTTTGAGGTCCCACAAGACTAACATTGACAAGGCCGGATAATTTGACTGAAAAGTAAGGGCAAAAGTAAAACTCAACATGGAGCAAAAATGGAGCAAAAAGAGATTACATTTGATAAATTCATTCGTTGGAGTGGCATAATCTTGTTGGTTATTGCCGTAATCTTGCTTGTCAAATACCTCAGCGAGGTGCTCATACCTTTCTTTGTGGCATGGCTGTTTGCTTACTTGCTCTACCCCATCGTGAGGTTTGTGGAAAACAAGCTTCACGTACGCGTGAGGGCCTTGTCCATAATCATAACATTCGTATTCGTTTGTTCTATCATCGGCTTGCTTGTTTGGCTCATCATACCGCCGATGATAGAGCAGTTTCAAAAGCTCTACGACATACTCGCCAACTGGCTGCACGAGAGCACCCACACCAACAACCTCTCCACTTGGCTGTCAGCGAAAATCACGGAGAACCAACTTCAGATAGAGAGGTTCTTGAAGAGTGGCGACTTTGCCGACGCGCTCAAGACGACAATGCCAAAGCTTTTCAACGTGCTTGGAAAGACCGCCAACATCGTGATGAGCATAGTGGCATCGCTCATCACGCTCTTGTACACGTTCTTCATTCTTCTCGACTACGAGTTTCTTTCCAACAACTGGATTCGCATCTTCCCGAAGAAACTGCGTCCTTTCTGGCATGAGCTCGCAAAAGATGTCGAGAGAGAGCTCAACAACTACATTCGCGGTCAAGGCACGGTGGCCCTTTGCATGGCCGTGATGTTTTGCATCGGCTTCACCATCATGGATTTCCCCATGGCCATAAGCCTTGGCATATTGATTGGCATTCTCGACTTGATTCCATACCTTCACACGTTTGCCTTGATCCCAACGGCGTTTCTCGCCATGCTCAAGGCCGCTGACACGGGCCAGAACTTTTGGATAATATTTGGTATGGCAGTAGGCTTGTTTATCGTGGTGCAGGTAATTACCGACATGATTGTCACGCCCAAGGTCATGGGCAAGGCCATGGGTCTCAACCCAGCCATCCTACTTCTCTCATTGTCAGTATGGGGAGCACTGCTTGGCTTCATCGGGCTTATCATCGCCTTGCCGCTCACGACCCTCATCATAGCTTACTGGAAGAGATACGTCACCAAGGAGGAGGCAAAGACATGCTAAAACACGGCTCAGCCCCGTTTCCTTATTTTCCCACAAGGGAAGAAGGAAACGGGGCTGAGCTGTTTTTTATTTCATTTGCTGGCGTGTCGTATGCCTAAGCGCGATGCCCAAGCACGCTCACACCGTCATTTTAGAGGTCCCATCCAATGGCTGAAGCGCCGAGAACGGCAGCCGAACTGCCCTCCAGACTGCTGAACAAGAACTTGGCCTTGCCCTTGAAGATGGAGAGCACGTGATTGTTGAAGCCCTCCTTAATAGGCTTCATGAGAAGGTCACCTGCCTTTGTCATGCCACCGAAGAAGATGAATGCCTCAGGAGACGTGAAGGCGGCGAAGTCAGCGCAAGCCTCACCAAGCATGTGACCGGTGAACTCGTAAATATCGTTTGCGAGCTTGTCGCCCTTGTTTGCCGCGATGCTGACGTCGAGAGAAGTAATCTTCTCCGGGTCGAGCTCACGCAAAAGCGATGGACGGTCGGTCTTTGCCAACATCTCGCGTGCTGTGCGTGCCACGCCAGTGGCAGAGCAATAAGCCTCCAAGCAACCCTTTCTGCCGCATCCGCAAGGACGGGCGTTCTCGCCCTGAACGACCCTGATATGGCCAAGCTCACCAGCGAAGCCATCGCAACCGTAAACCAGTTGGCCATTGACGACAATGCCTGAGCCCACGCCTGTGCCAAGCGTAATCTCTATGAAGTTCTTCATGCCGCGAGCCGCGCCATAAGTCATCTCGCCCACAGCGGCGGCGTTGGCGTCGTTGGTAAGAGCCACGGGTATACCCAACTTATCGGAGAACATCTTTGCCAACGGCACGATGCCATCGTGTCCCCACTTGAGGTTAGGGGCAAACTCGATAGTGCCGTTATAGAAATTGCCGTTAGGCGCGCCGATACCCATCGACTTGATCTTCTCTATACCGCCTACTTGGTCGATGATGACATGAAGTGCTTCCACGCAAGCGTCCACATAGTCTTCCACCTTGTCATAGACCTGAGTCTTCACGGCGGTGGTCACCTTGATGTCGCCACGAGCGTCAACAATGCCAAATACTGAATTAGTTCCACCGAGGTCAAGGCCGATGACATACGGTTTCATCACTGTTTCTTCCATAATGATATGTTTTTAGTCTGTTATATTTAGAATCTCTTGGTAAAAATCCCTTATCACTGCAAAGGTAGTAAAATATCGGAAAAAACACAAAAGCCAGTGCTTTTTTTATAAATATTGACAGTATTTTTGCACATCAAACAAAGAATACGTATCTTTGCGCTAAGTTAGTGATAATTATGACACAAGAAGAAGACATCAAGAATGCCGTCAAAGTACTCAATGAAGGCGGCGTGATTCTCTACCCCACCGACACGGTTTGGGGCATCGGCTGCGACGCTACAAACGCCGAGGCCGTGGCAAAAGTTTACAAGATCAAGCACCGCGACGACTCGAAAGCACTTATCTGCCTCGTCGACAGCGACGCGCGCCTGCAGCGATACGTCCGCAACGTGCCTGCCGTGGCATGGGACTTGCTCGACGTGGCGGTGAAGCCGACCACCGTCATTCTCGACGGAGCTGTCAACCTCGCGCCAAACCTCATAGCCGCTGACGGCTCCATAGCCTTGCGCATCACCAAGGAGCCTTTCTCCCACGAACTGTGCTATCGTTTCCAGAAAGCCCTCGTGTCCACAAGCGCCAACATAAGCGGTGAGCCTGCGGCTCAAAACTATGCCGACATAAGCCAAGAGCTGCTCGACAGCGTAGACTACGTGTGCTTCTCGCGCCGCCAAGAGCACAAGCCACACACGCCAAGTTCCATCGTGAGGTTAAAGCCAGACGGCGAGGTACAGATCATCAGGAAGTGAGATGCTTGAGAGGTTAATAGTCTGGAGAGAACGGCATCTCACCGATCGCCAAGCGACATCCATCATAGCATTGCTGATAGGTGTCTTGGCGTCGCTTGCGGCATATTTATTGCACAAGCTTATCGCCTTGATACAAAACCTCCTAACCAACGACTTCGTGGCCGACAGTTTCAACTGGCTCTACCTTGTGTTCCCTGTAGTCGGCATTTGGCTTACCATGCTCTTTATTAAATATGTCGTGAGAGACAACATCTCCCACGGCATCACTCGCGTGCTGTACGCCATTTCCACGAAACAGTCGAAACTCAAGGCCCACAACTGCTGGACGTCGCTTGTGGCGTCGGCGTTGACCATTGGCTTCGGTGGATCAGTGGGTGCCGAGGCTCCTATCGTGCTCACGGGCTCCGCCATAGGCTCCAACCTGGGAAGGCTCTTCCACATGAGCAACCGACAACTGATGGTGCTCGTGGGCTGTGGCGCGGCGGCGGCCATTGCCGGCATCTACAAGGCTCCAATAGCGGGTCTGGTCTTCACCCTTGAGGTGCTGATGATCGACATGAACATGGCCTCTATCGTGCCGATACTCATTGCCACCATCACCGCCGACGTGGTGAGCTACATCCTCGCCGGCACAGCCACCATGTTCACATTCCAGCTCGACAGCGCATGGAGCGTGGAGCGTGTGCCAGCCACCATCCTCCTCGGCGTATTCTGCGGCTTCGTGAGCCTCTACTTCATGCGAGGCATGACGTGGTGCGAAAGCATCTACGCCAAGCAGAAAGAGCACCCTTACAAGAAGCTCATCTTGGGTGGCGTGTTGCTCAGCGTGCTCATCTTCTTTTTCCCCTCGCTCTACGGTGAGGGATGGAATGGTCTCGGCATACTGCTGAGCGGCAAGACGCAAACCGATTGGAACCAAGTGATGGACGGCTCGCTGTTTTATGGCCATTCCGAACTTCTCATTGCCTATATCGGCCTTGTCATCCTCACCAAGATTGTAGCCACGGCCTCCACCAACGGCGCGGGAGGATGCGGCGGAACTTTCGCCCCGTCACTTTTCGTGGGCGGCTTCGCCGGGTTTTTCTTCTCACGCCTGTGGAACATGGAGATGTTTGGCACCTATCTGCCTGAAAAGAACTTCGTGCTCCTGGGCATGGCGGGTGTGATGGCAGGAGTGATGCACGCCCCGCTGACCGGCATCTTCCTCATAGCCGAGATCACGGGCGGCTACCAGCTTTTCGTGCCGCTGCTCATCGTGGCGGTGGTCAGCGTGATGGTGATAAGCATCTTCGAGCCCCACAGCATCTACGCCATGCGATTGGCACGCGAGGGAAAGCTCCTCACCCACCACACCGACAAGAGCATACTCACGCTGATGAACATGGACTTGGTGATAGAGAAGAGCGTGACGACCGTGAAACCCGACATTCGACTTGGCAAGTTGGTCAGCGTGTTGTCAAACAGCGACTTCAACTACCTGCCAGTGGTCGACGAGGACGGTCATCTCCTTGGCGAGATAGACATCTTGAAGATTCGCCACATCGTCTTCCGCACAGAGCTCTACCAGAAATACACCGCCGCCCAGCTCATGACTCCCGTGCCCGCCTTCCTTTACAACAACGAGCCGATGGAGAAAGTCATGAAGAAGTTTGACCACACCAACGCCGAAGCCTTGCCCGTGGTCGACATCAACAACCACCTCATGGGCTACATCTCCAGGCTTCGCCTCTACAGCGTCTACCGCAAGATGGTGGCAGACTATTCGGCTGAATAATCCCATCCGTCAAGATTTCTTTTCACGATTTGCCCTCTCCGCGACTTACAATCCGGAGAGGGCAAATCGTTTTTCATGATTACTGGCAGGGAAGCAATGTTACGCCACTACATTCGCAAATATTTGTTAAACATTTCAGAAATTGCAATTATTTCAAATTAGATTAAAAATATTTCACTATATTTGCAACGTGCTTGTTGTTCGACAAAGCATTGATAAACCAAAAGCCTCAACCTATGACGCGCAACATACTTTATAATGTATACAGACTGTATGCCGACGGATTCAAGCACATGCGGCTTGGACGCGTGCTGTGGACCATAATCCTCATAAAGCTGTTTGTGATATTCGTCATCCTCAAGCTGTTTTTCTTTCCTGACGTGCTGAAACAGAAGGCACAAGGCAGCAACGAGGCCAACTACGTGGCAGGAGAACTGACAACGAGATAAACCAAACCCAACAACATTATCCTCAACACCATGAACCTTCTATTAACCATCGACCCTTCACTGATAGACTGGTCAAGGGCTCAATTCGCACTGACGGCCATATACCATTGGCTCTTCGTTCCGCTGACGCTCGGCCTTGCCCTCATCATGGGCATCATGGAGACCTGCTACTATCGTACAGGAAAACAATTCTGGCGCGACGCGGCTGTCTACTGGCAACGGCTCTTCGGTGTCAACTTCGCCATGGGCGTGGCCACTGGCATCATTCTCGAATTTGAATTCGGCACCAACTGGAGCAACTACTCTTGGTTTGTCGGCGACATCTTCGGTGCGCCGCTCGCCATAGAGGGCATCGTGGCATTCTTCATGGAGAGCACTTTCGTGGCAGTGATGTTCTTCGGATGGGAGAAGGTGTCGCGCGGATTCCACCTGGCCTCCACTTGGCTGACCGGACTTGGCGCTACCATCTCGGCATGGTGGATTCTCGTGGCCAACTCGTGGATGCAATATCCCGTGGGATGCGAGTTCAATCCCGACACCGTTCGCAACGAGATGACGAGTTTCATTGATGTCGCGCTTTCGCCTTTTGCCGTCGACAAGTTTTGCCACACCGTCACGTCGTCATGGATAATCGGTGCGGTCTTCGTTTGCGCCGTGAGCTGCTGGTATCTGTTGAAGCGGCGCAACACTCAGCTGGCCAGGGAAAGCATAAAGATAGCCACGGTCGTTGGCATCGCGGCAACCGTGTTGACCATGGCAACCGGCGACTCGTCGGCAGTGAAGGTGGCAGAGGTACAGCCCATGAAACTTGCCGCCATGGAAGCCCTGTACGATGGCGGCAACGGCATGGGACTGACCGCCGTGGCAGCGGTTAACCCCTTCGAGCAGCCCGACTACGCCAAGGGCGGAGAGCCGCCATTGCGCGTTGCCATACCCTGCGGCCTGTCCTTGCTTGCCACGCACACCTTGGACGGCTACGTGCCAGGTGTCAACGACCTGCTGAACGGCTACACGCGTCCTGACGGCAAGCATGAGCTGTCCGCCGACGAGAAAATCCAGCGAGGCCGCAAGGCCATAGCCACGCTCGCGGAATATCGCAAGCTGAAAGCCGCCAACCCTGGCGACAAGCGGCTCCCACGGCTTGCCGCACAGCTCAAGAAAGACATGCCATATTTCGGATATGGCTACATCAAGGACCGCGCGGAACTCGTGCCGTATATCCCCGTGAATTTCTATGCCTTCCGCGTAATGGTCGGAGTCGGCACGTTGCTGCTGCTCTTCTTCCTTGTCATTGGTCATGTGGCATGGCGCGACGACATCACGCAGCCGCGACGCTGGCTACATCTGGCCGCCATCGTCATGCTGCCTCTCGCCTACATAGCGAGCGAGGCGGGATGGATAGTGGCGGAACTTGGCAGACAGCCTTGGGCTATACAAGACATGATGCCAACCTTGGCAGCCGTCTCCGACATCAGCACAGGCAGCGTGGCCCTCACATTCTTCATCTTCCTCGTCCTCTTCACCGTCCTGCTCATCGCCGAACTGCGCATCATGTGCAAGGTGATAAGCAATCACACATCAAATTAACCATATAAAAAAGAAACTGTCATGACATATACATTTCTTCAACACTACTGGTGGTTTATCGTGTCGCTGCTTGGTGCCCTGCTTGTTTTCCTGCTCTTCGTGCAAGGCGCCAACTCTATGGTCTACAGCATAGGCGGCACAGAGGACGGGCAACGCAAGGTGCTCGAATCGACGGGACGCAAATGGGAGATAACGTTCACCACGCTCGTCACCTTCGGCGGAGCGTTCTTCGCGTCGTTCCCCTTGTTTTACAGCACGAGTTTCGGCGGAGCCTACTGGCTCTGGATGATAATTCTCTTCTCGTTTGTGCTGCAGGCTGTCAGCTATGAGTTCCAGCACCGCAAAGGGAACCTGCTTGGCAAGCGGACATATCGCTGCTTCTTGATAATCAACGGAATAGTTGGCCCATTGTTGCTCGGCGGTGCCGTGGCCACATTCTTCGACGGGTCCAACTTCGTAGTGGAGAAAGCGTCGCTCACCGACTTAGGAGCACCTGTCATAAGCCGTTGGGCAAATGCTTCGGCTGGTCTCGACGCGCTTCTTGACCCTTGGAACCTCGTGCTGGGCCTGGCCGTGTTTTTCCTCGCGCGTATGCTTGGCACGCTTTACATCATCAACAATGTCAACGACGATGGCATACGCTCGCGCGGCAGGGCTCGCCTCGTGGGTGCCACGGTGCCGTTTCTCGTGCTGTTTCTCGCGTTCTTCATCCGCCTGATGCTCAAAGACGGATACGCCGTGGACGCGTCCACGGCCATGATTGTCATGGAACCGCATAAGTACCTGCACAACTATCTCGCGATGTGGCCCTTGGCTATCATCACGCTTGTCGGTGTCGGCCTGCTGCTCTGTGGCGTAGTGCGCACGGTGGTGAGTTCAACTTACGTGCGTGGCATTTGGCCTGCCGGCATAGGCGTTGTGCTGGTGGTGCTGTCGCTGCTCCTCATTGCCGGATGGGGCGGTACGGCCTACTATCCGTCAAACGCCGACCTGCAAAGTTCACTCACCATCGCCAACAGCTGTAGCAGCGAGTTCACTCTCCGCACCATGTTCTATGTCTCGTTGCTCGTGCCGTTCGTTTTCGCGTACATAGCATATGCTTGGAGGACGATGGACAAGAAATAGGGGGTAAAAGCAAAGGCGTCGGCTTTACGCCGTAAAGGCGTTGCGATTCAAGCGTAAAGCCGTTGCGATTCAAGCGTAAAGCCGACGCGATTCAAGCGTAAAGCCGACGGTCTTTCGTCACAATCCCTAATAGTCTGATTAACAGACCACTGGCTACATACACAATAAATTGTCGTATAATGATTTGAGTTTCAAATAAAAGTTGTATATTTGCAGAATATTAGCAAATTATGGCACGGAAATTATATCCTTTGGGCATTCAGACCTTTGAGCGAATCATCAAGGAGGACAAGCTCTATATCGACAAGACGGAATACATCTACCGTATGGCTCACACCAATGGCACGTATTTCTTCCTTGGACGACCACGCCGTTTCGGCAAGTCGCTCCTCGTAACCACTATGCAGAGTTATTTCGAAGGCAAAAAGGAACTCTTCAAGGGACTTGCCATCGAGAAATTAGAGAAAGAATGGACGGAATATCCTGTGCTTCACTTCGACCTGAGCGGTGGCAAGCACATGGAGAAGGAACAGTTGGATGAGTATCTGGGGTATCGTTTGCAAGAAGAGGAACTGAAATGGGGTATTACTGACCCTGTCAAAGGTGCAAACAATCGCTTGATAGACCTCATCAATACCGCTTATGAGAAGAGCGGCAAGCAGGTGGTGGTGC
>DAINOS010000045.1:0-15096 GCA_036743855.1 Prevotella sp.
AACTGCTCTACTACCGCACAGCGTGGCGCACTTGACTGGCGTCCTCGCTTCAAGGCTGCTTGCCTGCCTGTCATGGAATGGCTGTATGCTTCAGTGGAGAGCGGCAATGAGGCCCAGATTTCTATCGACAAGAACTCACAGGCTGATTACCGTGAGAAGCTGAACGCAGAGCTGAAGGCTATGCACGACATGGAGATGTGGCGTGCCGGTGAGACTGTTCGCCAGCTGCGTCCAGAGAACAACTAATCTGTCTGATTAGACAAGCAAATTGTCATATTATATATTGAAGGGTTGAGAATCATTGTTGGTTCTCAACCCTTTTTAGTTTGAACTGTAGAAAATGATGGATTTTTTGGGAATTACAATTTTTGTTTGTAAATTTGCAGAAAAGACAATAATAACCGTTAAACACTGTTTGATATGGCAATCGATGGTATATTCCGTGACGAAATAGAGCTTAGGCAATTGGATAAGTTCTTTGCCGGAGAGATGGGACGGCAAATTCACCGTTACATCAAGGCACGTGGCTCATTGTCGATGCTGGAGAAGGTAGAACAAAGAGTGGAGACTCTTTCTATTCCCGAACGCGAGCGTGCCATGGCAAAGTATATAGATCTCAACCGGAAAGTTATCGCCAATCTCGATTGGCGTATGCTCATTGCCCGCTCAATGGCAAACTTCTGCGACTCTTACAATTATTTCGTGAAGATGGTCGCCGATGAGGAAACCATGAGCTTCTATGAGAAACGCATGAAGGAAAAATACGTGAGGTTTCACCAAGTGTTTGAGGAAAATGGCAAGTATGGCATCAAGGATGTAGACGGAACTATTCTCATACATCCGGTATATGACTTCTTGCGCACGCCATTTGTATATGTCGATGACCTCGTGTCAATGCCAGTTATAGCAGAGAAAGATGGCAAGATGGGGTTGGTGCTTCCTGATGGTCACGACACAGTGGTACTTCCGTTCGATTATGATGATATTTCACTTCGCGACGAGGAACCATGGTTCGAGCTTACCAAAGACGGGCAGACTATTCTTTGGAGTGGGTTGGATGAATTGAGCGAATAAGTCATTGCCTGCGATGAGAAAGAAAATCGTGCTCATGGTGTCCACTTTCTTGTTGTGGACACTTTTCTTCGTGCTTCAAAAACCTCTGTTCTTGCTGATATACGGAGGTTTTGCCTATGTCATTGACGTGATATGGCATGGCTTGCCTCTTGATATGTCGATGGCTGGCTATCTAACGGCAATTCCTGCCTTGTTGTTAACAATAAGCGGATTACCCATAAAAGCGATTCATTCTAAGAAAGCCGGACAAGTATTGATGATGATAGTTGGGGGCTGGTCGCTCATAGGTGCCATAGTGGTCTCGCTTTCTTTTGTCGCCAACATCGCACTTTATGGATATTGGGGTTATCCTCTCGACTCTACGCCATTGTTTTTCATCTTCTCTTCGCCCACGTCGGCTATGGCGAGTGTTGTTTGGTGGCAGGCACTTCTCGGGGTTGTCGCCTTTGTCGGCGTCATGGCTGTTATACTTTTGGCTTTTCATTTGCTTTGGCGTAAATGGGCTGACGACATTTTCACTCAGAAATCAAGTGGGTATCAATGGCTCCCATTACTCATACTTACGGCTTTGCTGTTTTTGCCTATCCGTGGAGGTGTCACGGTGTCGACAATGAACTCTGGAAGAGCTTACTTCTCTCCTGTTCAAGAACTCAACCATGCGGCGGTAAACCCTCTTCTGTCTTTCATGGAGAGCGTGTCGCACAATGAGGACTTTTCTGCGCAATATCGCTTCATGGATGACGCTGAGGCTCATTCTGTTTACCATAAGCTATACGCAAAAGCATCAACTGACAGTATAGTTCGTTTGCTTCGCCCAGATGTTCGCAAGCCCGACGTGTATATTGTCATAATGGAGAGCTTCTCCGACTCTGTAACAAACGTGCCAGGTGTCACCCCGAATATAAACCGTTTGAAGAGGGAAGGCATATACTTCAACAGGTTTTATGCTAACAGTTTCCGCACCGATCGTGGACTTGTTTCGGTGTTGCAGGGTTATCCGACTCCAGCAACCGTTAGCCTGATGAAGTTTCCGCGTAAGACCGCAAACATGCCATCGATAGCCTCGCACCTTGAGAAAGAAGGCTACGACACATATTATTATTATGGAGGCGATGCTGACTTCACCAATATGCGGTCGTTTCTTGTGAACCAAGGATTCAAGCATATCACTGAGGACGTTGATTTCCCGATAAGCGAGAGATTAAGTAAATGGGGAGTTCCAGATCATTTGCTCATAAAACGCGTTGAGCATGACCTTAATGCCATGCCCGACAATGGAAGTCCTCGGTTAACAGTAATCCAAACATCAAGCTCGCACGAGCCTTTCGATGTGCCTTATCACCGTCTGAAGAACAAGATTCTCAACGCTTTTGCCTACGCCGACAATAGCGTGGGCGGCTTCGTGGAAGCACTCAAGCGCAGCAAGAAATGGGACCATAGCCTTGTCGTACTTGTGCCAGACCACCTTGGGGCGTGGCCAGAGCATCCCGACAATTTCAAGCCTTGGCGATACCACATACCATTGATTTGGACTGGCGGTGCCATAAAGCAACCAATGACCATTGACACTTACGGTTCGCAGCAAGACATTGCCGCAACGCTCCTGTCACAATTAGGGGTAAGGCATGATGACATGATATTCAGCAAGGACTTAATGAACCCAGCCGTCAATCACTTCGCGTTTTTCTTGCCAAATGATGGTATAGGGATGATTACGGCAGACAACACTTTAATCTACGACAACATCCAACAAAAGGTCGTGTATGATGCTGGCAAGAAGAGAGGCTTAAACCTTAAAGCCGGTAAGGCATTGCTTCAGGTGTTGTTTGATGATATAGCTAAAAGGTAAGATAATGTTTGTTGTAGCCATGCTTGTGTCGTTGTTGGACACTCTCTTGAAATGGGACACGTTTGTCACATTGGCAGTCAATGGCTTTCATTGCGATTACCTTGACAATTTCATGATGATGTACTCAGGTCGGTTCATCTGGATACCGCTATACCTGAGCCTATTCGTTGTCATGGTGCGCAACTTCCCGCCAAAGGCTGTAGTATGCAATGTATTGCTTGTCGCACTTTTAATCACCTTTTGCGACCAAATAGTCTCGACTGGCATTCGACCATTCATTTATCGTTTGCGTCCAGCCAATCTTGACAACCCTATCTCAACAATGATACATGTCGTAGATGGTTATCGCGGAGGAAGATACGGTTTTCCGTCGGCTCATGCTGCAAACTGTTGGGGTGCTTTCTTCTTCGTGACCTATGTGTTTCGCAGGAATGTGTTGTCATACGTACTTGCCGCATGGGCATTAGTGATGTGCTGGTCACGTGTTTATCTTGGCGTGCATTATGTTGGTGACGTGTTGTGTGGCATGTTTGTAGGGCTGATAAACGCAAGCATCATTTACTACTTTTTTCAACATTATCTTCGTAAGTATGCCCAGACTTTTCGTCCAAAGGCAAACCCATGCAAACTTTACACACCAGCGGTGGTTTGCGGCATAGAGACAATGGCCATGCTTATTATAGCATTATTTACCAGATTCTCTTTCTGATATGGATATAAAACCTGTAGCATTCTTCCATTCTCCGTTTTCCTCAAAATTCGGAATTCCAAAACAAAGTGGGCTCGTCGCAGAATTGGAGGGGACGATTGTCTTTGCAGAGCCATATCGCTCAGACGAGGCTCTGCGTGGTATAGACGCGTTTGACTATCTTTGGCTCATTTGGGGCTTTAGTGCCAACAAGCACGCTGCCAGTAGCCTTACTGTTAGACCACCATTGCTTGGTGGTAATACACGTATGGGGGTCTTTGCCACGCGCTCACCGTTTAGGCCGAACCCATTGGGATTGTCTTCCGTAAGACTGAAGAGCGTTGAGAAAAACACTAAAGTCGGGCCTGTGCTTCACGTTCTTGGTGCCGACCTTATGGACGGAACTCCAATCTATGACATAAAGCCATACATAGCCTACGCCGACAGTCATGAGGGCGTGAGGTCTGGCTTTGTGGACAATAATCCTATAAAACGACTACATGTGTTAATACCAGAAGAGACAGTTCGCCATTTGGGTGACCAACGCGCGGAAATGCTTCGCAAAACTCTTGAACTTGACCCACGTCCGCATTACCAGCACGACTCATCGCGCGTTTATGGGATGCCTTTTGATGGTCATGATATTCACTTCAAGGTGGATGGTGACATCTTGACAGTGATAGATTGTTAGAGTGCCTTGAACACGAGACATCTCCAGTTGTCTTTGCCTTTTTGTTGCATAAGGCCCAAGTCAAGTGATTTGGCTTTCTCTACAAGCAAAGGAATGTCATCCTCATAGAATCCACTGAGAATGAGGATTGCTTTGCTTGCCATTTTTCCTCTCATGGCAGCCATGTCGTGGAGCAATATGTTGCGATTGATATTGGCAAGCACGATGTCGAATTGACCTGCAATAGTCTTTATGACAGACGCATCGCCCAACAACGCCTTGACGTTTTCCACATTATTGAGCGCGGCGTTGTGCATGGTGTTTTTCACGCTCCACTCGTCTATGTCATAACCAATTACCTCATTTGCACCAAGCATAGAGGCTGCTATACCAAGTATGCCAGTGCCACATCCGCAATCCATCACCCGCAGTCCTTGTAGTGGTAAAGCATTAGAAACGTTGAGATTAAGCAATGTGGAGATAATCATTTGTGTGGTCTCGTGTGTGCCGGTGCCGAAAGCTAACTTCGCGTCAATCTTGATTACTTTGCTTGTCTTTGGCAAAGAGAGGCTTTCGCAATGTTTGGCATCTACCACGGTCAGTTTACCGTTGTCAATGTCTATTGGGTCGAATCCGTTGTCTTCCCATGTTTGGTTCCAGTCTTTGTCCTCCGCCTGCTTTATTGTATATGATATGCTAACGTCTGATAAAGGGAAATCGCTCAACTGTGATTTGAGCTCTCCTTCATTGAACAGAGCGGTTTGCACATATCCTCGCATGCCATTGTCTGTGTCTTCAAACGACTCAAAGCCAGAAGATGCCGCCGCGTCTGCCAAAAGGTCACGTGCTGTCTGCAAAAGGTTGTCTTGGCACTTGATGGTGAACTCTGCCTCTAAATAATCCATAATAGTTGTGCTATCAAATGAAAACGTAATATAAATATCAGTGCAAAAGTAAAAAAAATAGGGGAAAACCTATCAAGGGTTAGGGTTTTTCCGTAAATTTGCAATAGAATAGGCATTAATTTTGCAGAGTAGAAATAAAAACATACAATAAGATAATTATTAAAAAGGTAAAGATATGAAAAAGTTATTGATGCTATTAGTTCTTGCGGGGACGATGCCGCTGGCATCGATGGCACAAGATGATGTTTACTTTACTCCGAGCAAGGAAGTTTCCGCTCCCAAGGCGGAAAAGCAAACCTACTATTGCGGCAGTAAACGTGGGGTTGACGAATACAACCGTTACGGCAGGTTGAATAGCTATTACCAGAAGATAGGCACCGACTCGTTGGGTAACGACATTATCACTTTCATGCCAGGCAATGGCATTTATCGTGATTCTACCATGGTAGACACTGCTTATGTGTATCCCGGCAGTGCTAAGTTCGATTCGGGTGACGACTACACTTACACGCGCCGTATGTCACGTTGGGACGGATTCTATGATCCGTGGTTCTACGATAATTTCTACGGACCTTACGGTTGGTACAACTCTTGGTATGATCCTTGGTACACTGGATGGTACGGAGGATGGTACGATCCATGGTATTATGGATATGCCGGTTGGTACAACCCATATTACTATGGCTACTACGGTTGGGGCTGGCCTTATCGCTATGGATGGTATGGCTGGAACTATCCTTACTGGGGTGGCGGTATAGTTGTAAACAATGGCGGTATGCACTCTGGTGGATATACTGGTCAGCGCACGTGGACGTCAGGCAGAAGCTATGGCAACGCAAGCACGGGCAACCGCTCTTATGGCTACAGCACATCTCGCAGTGCCGGTAACCGTTCGTTTGGTTCACGCAGTATGAGCAACCGTAGCTATAATAACAACGACACTCGTACATTCAACAACAACAACTCTTACGGGACACGCTCCTATGGAGGCTTTAGCGGTGGCAACACGGGAAGTTTCGGAGGTGGTAGCTTCGGAGGCGGACGCTCTGGTGGTAGCTTCGGCGGTGGCGGTGGCCACTTCGGAGGCGGAAGACGCTAAAAGGCTGATTTTAGTAAAACATATCTAAGTAAAGTATTTAAAACATTAATATCATGAAATCAAAGTGTTTTCTTTTGCTCGCCGCTGCCGGACTGGTTTCCATGTCAGCATCGGCTCAAGAGACATATCAAGATACAAAATTGATGGAGAATGAGCTCAACGGTACCGCTCGCTACGTAGGCATGGGTGGTGCCATGGAAGCTCTGGGTGCCGATTTGTCAACAATGCAGTCGAACCCTGCTGGTATTGGACTGTTCCGCAAGTCACAGTTTGCCATCTCTGGTGGACTTCTCTCCCAGACAGGCGACAACTCCAAGAAAAACAACGGCTTAGACTTCAAGGGTGATGCCACAAACGCCAGTTTCGATCAAGTAGGTTTTGTGTGGGCATCGAGAACAGGACGTAGCTCTTGGCTAAATCTTGGTTTCAATTACCACAAGAGCCGCAACTTCGACCAAATCCTTTCAACGAGTGGCTCGCTCAGCAATGCTTCACTCAACAAGCTTAGCGCCGCAAAATACGCTAATGGTTTAGCACAAAAAGGAAGTATGGCCTGGAATGCCGTGGACGATGGTTACGGCCAGTTCTTGGTCAATGGAGACAAGAATTCGATGGCATATTACAATGCCACGTCTTATGCTTTCGGACAGCATGAATATGGATACATTGGTGAATACGACTTCAACATCAGTGGAAACATCAATGACCGTGTGTTTCTGGGTGTAACGTTTGGTTTGCACGACGTAAACTATCGCAGCAACAAGCTCTATGCTGAGAATGATGCCACGGGTGCATTGTCTGACAATTATGAACAACTAAAGATTGACGGTACAGGTTTTGATGTCAAGTTTGGTGCCATCTTCCGTCCCATTGCCGAGTCTCCTTTCCGCATTGGCCTATATGTTAACACTCCTGTGTTCTACGACTTGACCATGCGTGGAGCTTATGACCTTACCTTCTATCCTGTGAATCATGACAACGAGGTCGGCAATTCAAGCGACTACGACTATAAGGTCTACACGCCTTGGAAGTTTGGTGTGAGCTTGGGAAACACCTTTGGCAACAATCTTGCCATGGGCATTACTTATGAGTATCAGAAGTACGGTGCAATTGACAATCGTATAAATGACGGCACGACATATTATGACGATTGGACTGGAAGCTATTATTCGGATAGCAATTCAGATGAGGCCATGAACAACGACACCGAGTTGAATCTCAAGAGTGTTCACTTGCTGAAAGTAGGCTTGGAGTATAAGCCAATGCCTCAGTTGGCACTTCGCGTGGGCTACAACTACATGTCGCCGCAGTTCAACGATAATGCTTATCGCGATGGTTCCATCCAGTCACCAGGCGTGGGATATGCCACATCTGCCGATTACACCAACTGGAAGGCGACAAATCGATTCACCTGTGGTATTGGTTTCACGTTTGACAAGTTCTTTGTCGACGCGGCTTATCAGTTTAGCCGTACCACTGGCGACTTCTATCCTTTCATGAGCTATTATCCTTCAAGCAAGGATGATGAGAAATACTCAAACATTGCCGACGCCGCCAAGGTTAGCGTGAATCGCCATCAGGCTTTGTTTACGATTGGATACAGATTCTAAAGAAGATGGTTTCAGATAGAACGAATTGATAAACTTTTTTGAACATATTGAATAAAATAAGGGCTTGAACACATTGTTCAAGCCCTTATTTTTTGTAACTTTGTCGTCATTATGAAACGATACTATTTTATAGCTATACTGTTGTTGTCATTTTTAGGCTCGTTCGCTCAAAAGCGAGAGTTTCGCGGAGCTTGGATTCAAGCTGTCAATGGGCAGTTTCAAGGATTGCCTACACAAGTGATACAGCAAAAACTGAGTAGACAACTTGACGTTTTGAAAGCTGATGGCGTAAATGCCATCATTTTCCAAGTGCGTCCTGAGTGCGATGCACTTTATCCAAGCGCTTTTGAACCATGGAGCCGTTACCTAACTGGGCAACAGGGCAAAGCGCCCAATCCTTATTGGGATCCGCTGCAATGGATGATAGACCAATGTCATCGTCGAGGCATGGAGCTTCATGCGTGGATTAACCCATTCAGGGCTAAGACAAAGGGCACGACATCGCTCGCCAACAACCATGTGGCGATACAGCATCCCGACTGGACCTTTTCCTATGGCGGACAGACTATCCTGAACCCCGCCAGTCAAGCCGCAGCCGATTATACTTGCAAGGTCGTAGACGACATCGTGAGCCGCTACGACATTGACGGACTTCATATAGACGACTATTTCTACCCCTATCCAGTGGCTGGTGAGAGCATTCCGGACGAAAGCCTCTTCCGCGCCAATCCACGTGGATTCAAGAATATAGGAGATTGGCGACGCGACAATGTCAACCGTTTTATCAAACAACTGGATGAGACCATCCACAAGCGCAAGCCATGGGTCAAGTTTGGTGTCTCTCCGTTTGGCATCTACCGCAATCAAGGCAGTGACCCAAAGAACGGCTCTGCCACAAAGGGCTTGCAAAACTATGATGACCTTTATGCTGATGTCTTGCTTTGGGTCAACAATGGTTGGGTGGACTACTGTGTGCCTCAGCTATATTGGGACATTGGAAATCGTGCCGCAGACTATAAGACCTTAATAAACTGGTGGGACAAATATGCCGCTAACCGACCATTGTATATTGGTGAGAATGTTGTCGGCACGGCGAAGTCAACAGACCTCGACAACCATAACATTAACCAAATGCCGGCAAAGCACCAGCTCCACAAATCCTCACGAAACGTTCAAGGCACAGTGCTCTGGTATGCGCAAGCCGTGGAGGACAATGTAGGTAATTATGGATTGGTGTTGCGCACCGCGTATTGGAAATATCCGGCCTTGCAACCTCTCATGCCTTTCATAGACAACAAGCATCCCAAGAAGCCCCGCAAAGTGAAAGCGGTGTGGACACGCGATGGCTACGTCCTCTTCTGGTCCGTGCCACGCGGCAAGCATTGGGGTGACGTGGCGAGGCAATATGTGGTGTATCGTTTCTCCAAGGGTGAGAAGCTGAACACCGAAGATCCTTCAAAGATAGTGGCAATCACCTCAGACACGTTCTATAAGCTCCCTTACGACCAAGGTCGGACAAAGTATACTTATGTCGTGACAGCCCTCGACAGAATGTCCAATGAAAGCAAAGCGAAGAAAGTGAAAGTGAGCCTTTGAAATAACCTGACAATCAACACGATAAAAAGACAATTTCTATGAGTCCTATAACCGTAACAATAACCATAATAGCCTATTTCATACTACTATTCACAGTGTCATGGCTGGCGGGAAGAAAAACCGACAACCAAGGCTTCTTCCTCGGCGGAAGAAGGCAGCCGTGGTTTCTCGTGGCCATAGCCACAATGGGTTCTTTCCTGTCGGGCGTGACATTCGTGTCGGTTCCAGGCATGGTGGCCGACAAGAGCTTCTCATATCTGCAAATGGTGATGGGCTTTGTCGTGGGACAGTTTATCATAGCGTTTGTACTTGTACCATTGTTCTACAAAATGAATTTGGTGTCGGTGTACCAATATCTTGAAGACAGGTTTGGCGCACGCTCTCACAAGACAGGTGCATGGTTCTTTTTCATCTCAAAGATGCTTGGTGCTTCCGTCAGGTTGTTTCTCGTGTGCCTCACCCTACAGTTGCTGGTCTTCGAGCCGTTTCATCTTCCTTTCATTCTGAATGTGTTTGTCACCGTTCTCCTCGTTTGGGTCTATACCTATCGAGGCGGCGTGCAGTCGGTCATCTGGACCGACGTGCTCAAGTCGCTTTGCCTCATTCTCTCGGTCGTGCTCTGCATAGTCTTCATCTCATCAGAGTTGAACCTTGGCTTTAAGGGCATGTTCCAGTCTATATCCAATAGCGACATGAGTCGAGTGTTTTTCTTTGATGATGTCAACGACAAGCGTTACTTCTTCAAGCAGTTCATTGCTGGCATATTCACGATGATTGCCACTACCGGCCTTGACCAAGACATGATGCAGCGCAACCTCAGTTGCCGAAACTATAAAGACTCGCAAAAGAACATGATGCTCAGCATCGTGTGCCAATTTTTTATCAACCTCTTGTTCTTGATGCTTGGCGTACTTCTCTATCTCTTTGCCGCGAAAGTCGGCATTCAGGCCACAGGCGACACCCTCTTCCCGGCAGTTGCCACAAGTCGTTATCTTCCCATGGTCGTAGGCGTGCTTTTCGTGGTCGGCTTGTTTTCCGCGGCTTATTCGGCGGCTGGTTCCGCCCTCACAGCCCTCACTACTTCGTTCACGCTCGACATCCTTGACGCTGACAAGAAAACCGGTAAGAATCATGATGATGCATCTTTGACCAAAACGCGCAAGAAAGTACACGTCTGCATGGCGATATTGATGGCTGTTGTCATCTATGTCTTCGGGCTTCTCAACAACACCAGCGTCATCGATGCCGTTTACGTGCTTGCGAGTTATACTTATGGCCCCATTCTTGGGATGTTTGCCTTTGGCATATTAGTGAAGGCGAAGACCAATGACAAGTATGTGCCGCTTGTAGCGATAGTGTCGCCAATACTGTGTTTCATCCTTCAAGAAAACTCAGAGGCGTGGTTCAACGGCTATAAGTTCAGCTACGAGTTGCTCATTTTCAACGCGCTTTTCGTGTTCATTGGATTGTGTTTGCTGATTCGTCGTAATAACAACAAGGAAATAACAGAGAAAGTATGAAGAATATCTTAATTGTCATCGCGTTGGTGCTTGGCATCGTCAACGCCAACGCTCAGGGTCTCCAACATTGTGAACCGGCAGAAGTCGGGTTAGACGCTTCCAGGCTCCTTTATGCCGACAGTGCCATCAACAAGGCCATAGCTGAAAAAGCCGCCCCGGGAGCCGTGCTTTGTGTGGTGCGCCATGGAAAGATAGCATACCTCAAGGCTTATGGAAACAAACGGGTGTACCCACGTGTGGAAAAAATGACCACGTCCACGGTCTTCGACATGGCTTCGTGCAGCAAGGCCATGTCTACGGCCGTTTCAGCATGGGTTCTCATAGACCAAGGCAAGTTGCGGCTACTTGACCGTGTGGATAAATATATTCCAGGGTTTGAGAATTGGAAAGACTCCACAGGCGAAGTCACATCAATTCGTGTGGTAGATTTGATGACTCACGTGTCCGGCTTGCCCCCATACGCTGATGTCAACAAGGTAAAGGCGAAATATGGCGCGCCTAATCGTGACGGGCTTATAGACTATATTTCCCACTGCAAGCGCGACTTCGCGCCGACCACCGATTTCCAATACAGTTGTCTCAATTTCATCACTTTGCAACGAATCATCGAGACCATATCAGGCGAGAGCCTCAATGTCTTTGCCAAGAAACACGTATTTGATGTCCTTGGCATGAGTCATACCGACTACACGCCATCTCCCGCTTTAGCCAAGTTGTGCGCCCCGACCGAGAAGCAGGCCGACGGCAAATGCCTTCAGGGAGTGGTGCACGACCCGTTGGCACGTGTCATCAACGGCGGCATCTCCGGCAACGCTGGCGTATTCTCCACCGCCGAGGACATTGCCGTGCTTTGCGCCACGCTTCAAAATGGTGGCACATGGAATGGACATCGCCTTTTAAGCCCATTGGCTGTTAAGGCAATGCGCACGGTCCACAAGAGGGCGGCAAAGTTCGGACGCACGCCAGGATGGGATTGCTGTTCCGAGTATGCTTCCAACAATGGCGACATGCTGAGCCCAGAGACCTATGGTCACACTGGCTTCACTGGCACGAGCATCGTAATAGATCCTGTCAACGACATCAGTGTCATCCTGCTCACCAACAGTGTTCATCCCGATGGCAAAGGCAACGTAATTGGTCTGCGCTCATGCGTTGCCAACGCCGTGGCATCTTCGATAATAAAGTAGTCACAAAAATTCAAGACAAGTCAATGAGATCATTTGTATATCTTGTGGGCATGACCATAGGTCTGCTTTTCCCCACGACAACATTCGCCCAGGGCGGCTCCATGGACTACTATTCATGGAACGCTGACTTGCACCATCGCTTGCTCGTGGATTTCAACAAGGATGAGAAAAGCGTGTTGGACTACATCCGTCGTTATATCCCCAATGTCTCGGACGAGCAAATGAGGCAATGGGAGCGGACTGGCGCCTTGGAGGTGCGCGTCATCGACGGTGAGAAGAAGTATTTTCACAACGCCGCGCCCAACTTGTTTCGCATAGACAAGTCTTGCCGTGCCATCAAGTTGAAGAAAGACGGGCAAACCATGGAAGGCTCTGAGAAAGTCGACATGGAGAACGTCCCGAAGATTATAGCCAAGGCCCAAGGCAGCACGAACCACATGGCTGAGCCAAAGAAGATCAAGGTGAGGTATACACTGACCGTTCACGCCGATGCCGTGCCAAGTGGCGAGACCATTCGCTGTTGGCTTCCATTCCCAAGAACCGACATCGAGAGACAGCAAAATGTCAGACTGCTATCCACAAGCGAGAGCCAATATCAGCGTTCACCCATGAGCTGTGCCCATTCGTCTGTTTACATGGAGAAGAAAGCCGAGGCAGGAAAGCCAACCGTGTTTTCTGAGGAGTTTGAATATGTGTCTTATGGCAGTTGGTTCAATCTTCTGTCGAAAAAGGTCAAGCCATACGACACCAATTCAGCCTTGTACAAGAAGTACACGTCAGAGCGAGACCGCCACATCGTTTTCACTCCGAGGCTAAGGCAATTGGCTGATAGCCTAACACGTGACATGACAAATCCGGTGGCCAAGTCTCAGCGCATTTTCAATTGGATCAACGACAACTTCCCTTGGGCGTCGGCGCGGGAGTATTCCACGATAGAAAACATCCCAGAATATGTGCTGGAGAACCATCATGGTGACTGTGGACAAGTGACGCTTCTCTTTCTCACGCTATGTCGCATCTCTGGCATACCTGCCCATTTCGAGAGTGGGTTCATGATGCATCCAGGCGCTGAGAACCTCCACGACTGGGGTGAAATCTATTTCGAAGGAGTGGGGTGGGTGCCCGTTGACATGTCGTTTGGCATCCCAACTTACGCTAAAAACGACAATGAGAAATGGTTTTTCCTCGGTGGCATCGACTCATGGAGAATGGTCGTAAATTCCGACTTCGGTGAGGCTCTCGTTCCAGCGAAGACTTGGCCGCGTAGCGAAACCGTCGATTTCCAGCGCGGCGAGGTGGAATGGAGAGGCGGCAATCTCTATTTCGACAAATGGGGTTGGAACTTGGAGGTCATTGAATGATTAACATAAAGGATGATTAATGCAAAATATCCGCAAGTGCCTATAAATCAGGCTTTGCGGATATTTTTTTGCTTTGCCGGCGTTAGCGTTTTTATGCCCTTGCGCGATTACGGCGTGAAGGCATCGGCTTCACGCTTGAATCGCGTTGCCTTTACGCTTGAATCGCGTCGGCATTACGCTTGAATCGCGACGGCTCTACGCTTGAATCGCGATGGCGTTACGGTGTAAAGGTGATACATAATAAAAAATGTAAGGACGACCTTCTGAAAAAAACACATAATCTTTCAACTTCTTGGATTTGATATTTTTAGGAATATTTGACGTTCTCACCTCTAATGCAACAATGCTCTACCATCCATTTGTTTATTCATTAACCTTTATTTAATTCGCATATAGTTACACTTTTACATGAATTTTACCGTTTTTCAATAAAAAGATATAATTTACGCTGTTAATTTATTAATTTTATTTACCTTTGAACTCGTTATCAGATATTCCCCCGTGAAGTTTATTTTTGCAGGCACTGAAAACAGGTGGCGCATCTGGTATAAACAGTTAAAAAATCGAAGACGAGAGCCTGCATATTTATAGAAAAATTAGCTATGGCAAAAAAACGACATGTAGGTATGCTCATGTGTACCGCCCTTTTGACTACAAGCTTAGCATACGCCAACTATCCGGTTATTTCAGCTGGCAACTTGCTTGCCGTTACGCAGCAAGCAGGCAAAATCAAAGGAACTGTCATAGACTCAAAGACCGGAGAGTCTATCATCGGTGCAACCGTGAAGGTGAAAGGCACTAATATCGCCACTGTGACCGACGTGAAAGGAGCTTTCGAACTGTCTGCACCAGCTAACGCGCAATTGCAGATTTCCTATGTGGGTTATAAGGTCACGGAGGCCAAGGCGCAGAATGGCATGAAAATCTCGCTCCAGGATGACTCCGAAGCCTTGGACGAAGTTGTAGTGGTGGGATATGGCACGCAGAAGAAGGAAAGTCTTACTGGCGCGATGGCCAACATAAAGGGCGACAAGTTGAAGGACATTACATCCGCCACGGTGGAGAACATGCTCAACGGCAAGGTGTCGGGCGTATACGTGGCTCCGGGCTCAGGACAGCCTGGCTCAACGGGTGCTATCGTCATTCGTGGACAGACTTCCATCAATGGTGCTACGGCTCCGCTCTGGGTGGTGGATGGTGTTATCGTGGGCAATAGTGCCGGAAACCTCAACCCTGACGACATTGAGACCATGACCATACTGAAAGACGCCGCTTCTACGGCCATCTATGGTTCCGAGGGAGCAAACGGCGTAGTGGTGGTAACCACGAAGCAGGCTCGCCACGACAAGATGTCTATCTCGTTCTCCGCCAAGGCGGGTCTCAGCACTCTGAATCGCGGCAACCTGCAGATGATGGACGGTGCTGAATTTTATGATTACTACAAGTCGTTTCAGAACGTGGAGTCGGTGAACTTTCCTCGCTGGAACGAGAGCCTCCGCAATGACAACTTCGACTGGTTCAAGCTCGCCAAGAAGAC
>DAINOS010000046.1:0-15059 GCA_036743855.1 Prevotella sp.
TGCCGTTCTCGATATACACCGTACCCTTTATGGGCGTGGTTATCTCTCGACCGGATAGGTCATACTTCTTGCCGTCGGCTGGGCATGGGGCGGTGATGCTCTCAATGCCTGTGGATGAACCGAGACCATTGCTTATGGGGCCAGCCTCTGGCGTGTGGATGATGACCATGTTTTGATACCATCTGTATTCCTCGTCATAGCCATATTTGAGGGAGAGAACGTCGAGCGAGAAATACCCGTCGCCGCCTCCGCCGTATCCCCAGTTCACGCCCACGTTGCCGTCTTTGTCGTAGCCGTCGAGCACGAAGGCGTGAACGCTGGTGTTGTTGTTGCCATTCTTGTTTGACGTTCCCGCGTAGAGTATCGGGCGCCCATCGCTCAGCTCTTGGTAGATAACCTCTCGCCAAACGTTGTTTTTCAAGTTATCGGCGAGGTCGTCCCTATAACCATAATACTTGGCGGTATATCCGAAGTATTGATACAGTCCGTCGGCGGCATCATAGAGCCAAGCCCCGCTGCCACCAGTGCCGTAACTCATCTTGGCCGCCACTCCGCAGTGATACATCAGCGTGGCTACGGCAAGCTTTTGAGCGGCATTGTAGGAGCCTTTGTTGTAAGTGGTCAGCATGTTGTCATAATCGTAGCCACGTCCAGCGCCAAAGTCTACGTCGTATGATCCGCCATTGTAAGTGACAGAGGCTTTTCCTTTGCCAATGGTCGGATACTTGTAGTAGTACATTATCTGCGCCATTGCCGTGGCCACGCATCCCGTGTAGCAATGCTTGCCATTGCCGTCGGTTGGGCATTGATCCCAATAGGGATCGTTTTGGTTCCATTTCGTCTCGATGAGATGGTCTACCTTGTCCTTGCATCCTGCTGGGATGCTCGCGGCGTAGGTCCTTATGGCGTAGGAGTCCTTGCTCGATAATGCCGCATCGGCGAGAGTGAGATACCATGCCAATGCTGGATTGGTGGTGGAGAAGCGAGACGTCTGCGAATAGCCTATCACGGGGCTGTTGGCATCGTCGTTGGCTATGATGGCGAATCCGCCTCGGTCGTATGCCATGACGGTATAGTTGGCGGTTGCCGCCACCTCTTTCAATTCGTCCTTGGACTCTTCGTTTTCCTTGCTGTTTGCCTTCGCTCGTTGGCTGTCTTGGGAAGACAGAATGAGCTTTTGCGCTATGCTTTGTATCTCTTGTCGTGTGCGCTGCTTGGCAGACGCTGGCACGATGGCCAACGTCAGCAGGAACAGCAATGTGTAATGCTTTATCATAGTTTTGTTTTTTTTATGGGCTTTGCTTAGGCATAATAGGTTTATTATGCTCAATATGCCTATTATGCCTATCAAGGTCTATTTCTGTGTCATCTCGCAGCGTGCGTCACTCTCAATGTAATTAGTGCCGTTATACCATGCCGTGAAGTTTTGGAACGTGATAGTGAGGTCATTGGTGAACGTGGCGACCACAGGTGTCGTGGCTGATGAGATGTCGGCGAAGGTGTAGTAGGTGCCCCAAGTCGTTGGCTGGATAGTGATGGTCTGATCCTTGAGGTCTACCGTGCCGATGAGGTCTTCGCCCCATCCGTAGAAGTTGCTTATCTTCACCGTGTTGTCGTCTATCTTGGTGATGGTCACATCATCGGTACGGCTCACTTCTTGCAGCGACCAGTCGCTTGTGAAGTAGTCGTATGCCGAGGTCTTGGCAGCGTAAGTGCCGCAGAGCTTGTCGATAGTCACCTCGGTGTCGCCACCCCATGTGAAGGAGTCTTGACCGTTGTCGCCCACGGCATCGCCGTTGGCATCATAGCATACGGTGTAGAACCACACTGACCCCTTCTGCTTGCCGCCCTCGAAGCCCGAATAGCCGCCAGAGCAGTAGAGACCAAGCTCGTATTGAGAGCTGACCCAAACGAACTCGTAGCCCTGATACTCCTTTGTGCCGATAGGCACTATCTCGTTGTTGTTGTCAGCGTCGACCGAGAAGCTGATGTTGAAACCCTTTACGCCGTAAGGAGCCTCAATCGTGTATGACCCATCATCATAGGCCACGATTTGCGCGTTGAACGTGTTGCTGCCCTCTGGCAGGTTGGCGGCGGTGTAGACACCGTCCTTGCGCCACAGTTCGCTCTTGGTGCGCTGGAAGGTGAACTGGAACGGCTCAGAGTCGGAGTAGGTCTCGTCGCTGCTTGTCGCCACGATGCTTATGGTGTATTCGCCTATGGCGAGGCCGCTGAGGGTGACGCTGTTGGTCTCAGTCTCACCCGTGGTGCCGTCGTTGAGCGTGTACTTATAGCCGGTGGCGTGCTCCACCTCAGGCCACGTGATGGTTACGCCTCCGTTGCCTGTCGCCGCCTCCGCAGAAGACGGTGACACGAGAGGTATCTGCTCATTGGTGACCGACGTGATGGTGGCTATGGGCGACGTTGTGTTCTTGCCGTCCATAGGCGAGTATGCCCACACCTTGAGCGTGTATTCGGTCTTTGGCTTCAAGCCTGTCGCCACGACGGTGGTGGTGTTGGTCACGTCGGCTGTCACCTTGTCGCCATTGTTGTCGTAGAGCTCGTAGGCATATTGTGAGGCTCCCGCCACGGGTTGCCAGTTGAAGACGATGGAGCTGACGGTCTTCGCGCCCTCGGCAAGCGTCGGGGCCTGCAATGGTGTCTTGGTGTCGTCGTCGCTGCACGACGTGAACGCCATGACGACCAACATCGAGAACGCCATCAGCGCGCACAGCCTGGAAATGATTGACTTATCGTGTTTCATAACTATTGTCGTTTGTTGATTGGATTTGATTGCGTGCTAACATCTATCCTGCGATTATTCTGCCGACGTGTCGAGCATGGAGTCCCAGTAGCCATAGAGATAAGTATAGCCCGACTGGTTGCCGTCGGTATAATAGATGTAAGGAATGAGGTACAAGGCGAAGCTCGATGATGAGCCGCGCATGTCCACCGACGAGTAGTCCTCGGAGGTGATGTCGTACCAGAAGTTGACGTAGCTTATGCCCGTCTTGTCCTCGCCATCGGGATACCATGAGGCGTAGTCCTCGGTGTCGGGATTCTTCATGAGATACCAGAATGAGCCGCCATCGGGGTCCATGAGTGAGTGGTTGTATGGCATGAAGGCTCCGTGCCATGTGGAGCGGTCGCTGGCGTTGAAGTTGCTGAGCGAGTACTTGCTCGTGTCTTCCTTGTCTTGCGCCACGATGCTGAATTGCAGGTCAATGCCCGAGCCGAGCCAGTTGTCTATGCGGAAGCGGTTTTGCCCCTCAAGCCAATAGATGTCCGACTTGGTTGCGCTGAACTCTGAGCTGCCCCACACGAACTTTGCCTGGTCTACCACCTTCACCCAGCGTGCCACGAGCATGTCGTAGTTGAACACCGACGAGCCATCGGTCTTGACGTATGGGTTGGTCTTGTCGTCGGCGAGATGAATCCTGAACTTGTAGGTCTTCTTCGTCTCAAGGTTGGGACACCCGATCTCCACTTTCGTCTCCGTCTCGCCGTCCTTGAACTCCGCCGTTGCCGGAATGGAGAAGACGGGGTCTGCCTGGTCCACGATTATTGGCACCGACAGGTCGCCCTTGGCGTTGGCGCGCTTCACGGTGAGACTGAACTTTTGGTGGTCGGCATACTCGTCGGGCGTAAGTATCTCGCTCGACTTGTTGGTAGCCGCGAAATATGCCCCGGGGTTGTCGTCAGCCACCTTGTTGGCCCACTCATATTTGTCGTCGTCGGAGCAGGCGGCGAATACCGTCGCTACCATCAACGCGAACAGCGTGTATATTATGTTATGTGTCTTTCTCATAGCTGTGAAAAATGTTTAGGTGTGTCAATTTACTCGGCTGTTATAGCTCCCGATGGGTTAGGAGCCACGATAACGGCAGGGTTGTGGTCTTTCTCTGTCTCCGGAATCATGTAGTTCATCCATGGTGCCACGTAGCCATCGTAGGAGTTGAGCTGCATCGACGCCGCGTAGTTGGAACCGCTGTACTTGCGTGTGACGGGCAGGCGCAGGCGCTTGTAGTCGAAGAACACGAGTCCCTCGCCCCATAGCTCTATGCGTCGCTGCGTCATGAGTGCGGAGATGAAGTCGTCCATCGTGGAGGCGGTGCAGGTGTAAGAACCATCGGTGTAGCGGTGCTCGTTGACCCACTGCTGCAATGCCGCCGCCGCGGTAGCCACGCCTTGCGTATGGGCGATAGCCTCGAAATAGTCGAACTGTATCTCCTCGACGCGCATGAGAGGCAGTGATGCCACGAGACCCACGGTGAGGTCGGTGAGGTTGCCGCTTCCGGCGCGGAACTTGAGGTTGCAATAGGCAGGCAGCGTTGACCACTTCTCGCCCGTGACCTTGGTGTTGTAGCCAGCAGGCACCGTGGTCTTGCCTGCGTCATCGGGATTGATCCATGAGGCGCGTCGCCAGTCGCCCTTGCCAATCTTGTTGTACAGGCCGGTGCTGATGCAGCGGTAGGAGTTGTATTGTGGCGTGCCCATGCCCCAGTCGGTCTCAGGCGCCATCCATCCGAGGAAAGTATACCATGAGCTTTCGTTGATTTGCTCCTTGCTGTTGACGAGCGTGCCGAATATCCACGCGTCGTTGGCGGTGTTGAATCCCGTGCTGGTGTTGCTCCACTCAGCCTCTGTGAGCGGCTTGTAACCATCGCACCCCAACGCCTTCTGCGCGTAGAATGCTGCTTTGGCGAAGCAGTCGTTGGCTGAGGTTATGCCGAGCTTGTCATAGCCGTCGTCTGCTTTGTCGGCCTCTATCTGCTTCTGCAAGTCATCGTTGCTTTGCTCGAAACGTGAGCCCATCTCAAGCCACAGGCGCGTCTTCAGCCCGTAGATGACGCTCTGATCCATGAATGCCTTGTGAGGGCGCGCGTAGCCAGCGAGGTTCTCCTCGGCGCGGTTGAGGTCGGTCATGATGAAGCGATACATGGTGTAGAAAGGCGCGCAAGGGTTGTTGTACAGGTCTTGCTTGGGCGTGGTCTCTTTCACTATCGGCACCGTGATGCCGTAGCATCCGAGCTTGCCGGCCTCGTCGTCGAGGGCTTTCACGCCCGTCTTCTTATATTCATAGAGGCGTGCGAGATCGAGGTAGAGCATGGCGCGATAGCCATAGCCCTGGCCAAGGTACTTCTTTGCGGCGTCGTTGCCGCTCTCTACCGACTGCTGCCCTATGCTGATGACGTTGTTGGCGTTCTTTATGAAGTTGTAGTAATAGTAGTAAGCGTAATAGTAGGCATAGCGCAGCGACGTGCCGTCCTCGGTGTATATCCAGTAGTTGTAACCGTTGTCGCTCATGGGGAAGTCGGCGCACAGCAGGTCGCGCATGTACATCTGGCAGGGATAACCCCAGTCTTGGGTGTAATAAGTCTCACCGTAGGTGTCCCATGTGGTGAGGAACGAGGGCAGTGAGTTGGCGAGGTATTCGAGCGATTTGCTTTCGGATGCTATCTGCCCTGGCACCGCCATGTCCTTTGGCGTGGTCTCCTCGATGCACGCCGTGTTGCAGAGAAGCGTCATCGCGGCAGCTGAGACAAGGACCGTGTTCTTTATATATCTTTTCATGATTGTATGCTTTTGAGTGTTTATACTGATGAAGGACCCCTTCGGACCGCGTTTAGAACTGCACGGTCAGTCCGCCTGTGAAGGTGCGAACCTGGGCGTACGCGCTCTCCGATGAAGAGCCCCAGAAGCTGCCGCGTGGGTCGAAGCCCTTGCGCTTGCTCCAGTAGTAAAGATTCTCGCCCGACGCGTAGACGCGCACGTTGGTCAGTCCGAGCTTGGCCACGAGACGCTTTGGCAGCGTGTAGCCAATGTTGATGTTTTGCAAGGTGAGCGTCGAGGCGTTGGTGAGGAAGCGGTCTGATATGTCGTTGGCACCAGTGTCAGCGTCCTTGACGGCATACTGGAAACGGGGAATGTCGCTGCTCGTGTTGGTCTCCGACCATGCCTTGAGCACGTCTTTGTGGAACGAGAATCCCGTGACACCCGATGATGGGTTGGCCATGAGCGAGCGGTAGCCATAGTCGAGCGCCTTGCCGCCGAGCGAGTAGTTGAACGTGACGGAGAGGTCGAAGCCGAACGCGCTCAGCGTGGAGCTGAAACCGCCGTAGAGTGACGGGTCAGCGGAACCGCACTTGAAGTAGGTGGCAGAGGTGCTGGACGTGGTGGTGGTGAGCTCGCCAGTCTTCGCGTCCTTGACATACCATGTGGACTCTCCCTCCTCGTTCACGCCAGCGTATTTCTTGAGGCGGAAAGTGTGCAGCGGCAGACCTTCGCCAATGAAGTTAATCGAGCTCACGTAGCCATGGTAGCCATCGAGCTCATTGCCCTTGTTGTCGGGGTGCAGCTTCGTCACCTTGTTCTTATAATGTGTGGCGTTGAGGTTTATCATCCAGTTGATGTTCTTCGTGCGTACAGGGTTGAAGTGGAGGTCGAACTCCACGCCCTGGTTCACCATGTCGCCCACGTTGTCCCAAGAGCCTGAGTAGCCGCCAGAGAACGGCACGTTGACGAAGCAGAGCATGTCGGTGGTGGTGCGGTGGAAATATTCCACGCTACCGGTGATGCGGCGCTTGAGCAGTTCAAACTCCACGCCCACGTTGAAGTTGGAGTTGGTCTCCCATGTGATGTTGGGGTTGCCCACGGAGTTTTGCACGAAAGCCACCTCGCCGTTGAAGTTGCTCAGATAGTAGGTGTCGGTATATCTGTAGTCGCCGATGTCATCGTTGCCTTGCTGACCCCACGATGCCTTGAGCTTGAGCATGTCAATCCACGACGGCTTGAACCACGGCTCCTTGGTGACGATCCACGCGCCGCCTAAAGAGTAGAAGTTGCCCCAGCGATGGTCTGGGTGGAAGCGAGAGGAGGCGTCGCGACGATAAGACACCTGCGCGAAGTAGCGGCCATCGTAGTCGTACATCAAGCGTGAGAAGTAGCCCTCGGTGTTGTAGTCGCTTGAGGAACCGCCGTTGTGCATTTCCTTGACGGCGGCGTTGAGCTCTTGAGCCTTGAAGTAAGAGAACATCTGCTGGCGTGAGCCCCAGAGGTAATCGTATTTGTACTTGTAGTTCTCGTGTCCCAACATTATCGTGGCGTTGTGCTTGCCAAACGAGCGTGAGTAGTTGGCTATCTGCTGGAAGTTGAGCGTGTAGGTCTGGTAGTTGTACTTCTCCACCTCTCCACCAGGCGTTGTCGTCACGGTGTTGCCGTAGAACGGTTGTGTGGTTTGCGTGTTCTTCCACTCGTTGTCGGTCACGGTGCCGTTTAGCGTGAGCTTGAGGCCCTCTATCGGCGTAATGTCTACGTATCCGTTGAGCGTCATCACGTCGGCGAAGGTGTTGTTGGCGTTGAGCGAGTTGGTCTGCAGCACGTTGCGTGCCGGCTCAAGGCTTGATGGGCGTACCATGCCACCGTTCTCGCCAGAGCCATAGTCGTACATCTTGCCGTGCTCGTCGCGCATGATGTTGCCGTCGCCGTCGCGCAGGTAGACTGGGTAGATTGGCGCGAAGCGCGTTGAGATGTCGAAGAGCGATTGTGAGCCCTCTGCCACGTCGTGCTGGTTGGTGTGGGTGTAGTTGACATTGGCTCCTATCTTGAGCCATTTCTTGGCTTGGTAGTCGGCCTTGACGCGGGCAGTGTAGCGGTCGAAGTCGGAATAGTCCACCACGCCCTCATTCTTCAGGTAGCCAAAAGAGGCGTAGAAGCCGAACTTGTCGGAGCCTCCGGTTATGTTGACGTTGTATTCCTGTCGCAATCCGTTTCGGAACGCCTCGTCCACCCAGTTGTCTGGCGTTAGGGTGTAGAACTTCCCGTTATAATATACGCGGTTGCCGAGGGTGGCGTTAGGGTTCATGCGACCGTTTGTGCCGATGAGATATTGTCCGTATGGCACGGCGTATGTGATGTAGCCCAAGCCTCCCTTGTCGCCGGAGAGTCCCAAGGTGTTGTTGGCGGCTACGTGGGCGTCGTAAGCCGACAAGCCCTTGTCGCGCACATTATAATTGTACAGGGCCTTGTAGTAGGTCTCGTAGTATTGTGCAGGGTCGGTGATGCGATCATAGTCTACCGTGGCGCGGCTGTTGGAGCCCCACTTGGCGTCAAACGTTATGGTGGCGCGCTCGTGTGACCCTTGCTTCGTGGTGATCATGATCACGCCGTTGGCGCCTCGCGCGCCGTAGAGGGCGTTTGAGGCGGCATCCTTGAGCACGGTGATGCTCTCCACGTCGTTAGGGTTGAGGTTGTTCCATCCTCCGTCGTAGGGCGCGCCGTCCACGATGATGAGCGGCGACGTGCCGGCGTTGATAGAGCCGAAGCCACGTATGGCGAATGTAGGCGTGGCGGTCGGCGAACCACTCGTGTTGGTCATCTGCACGCCGGCAATCTCACCTTGCAGACCTGAGAACACGTTGGTGAGCTGCTTCTTGTCGAGCACGTCGCTTTTCACCACTCCCGCAGAGCCCGTGAACGACGACTTCTTTTGCTGTCCGAATGCCACGACGAGCACCTCGTCGAGCTGGTGGTCTTGCTGTTGCATGCTCACCTTCATGTCTGGCGTCGCCTTCATGGTGCGAGAATCCATGCCGAGATAGTTGATGACAATGATGTCGCCCTTCTTGGCCTCTGGCAGGGAGAAGTGGCCATTGGCATCGGTCACGGTGCCTGATTTCGCTCCTTTTACCTTCACCTGAGCACCAATCACTGGGTCTCCGTTCTCGTCGATGACTTGTCCTCCTATTTGTCCGGAAGATTGTGCCATCACTTGCCCCGATGCGGCCAGCAACAGGGAAGCTAATAAAACCTTCATTCTCATATATAAATCTTCTAAAAGTTTTTTGTATTGGATAGGTTTATATATGCTCCTCTACGAGAAGACAATATATAATAATGTACATGATATAATAATGTACATGGGAAAGCCCTTACAGTGTGGGACTGAACATTACCGCCCTGAAGCGATGCAAGCCTTGCAATGCTTGCCCTGAAAACTTGTCGTAGACCGCCATAGGCTAAAAAGAATTGTTTTTATTGTATATCTATCGCAAAGATATGTTATTTTTCTTGAACTTTAAAGCGAAACGGCAAAAAATATTATATTTTTAGTGTTAAAATGTCAAATTGATATTAAAAGGCCAAATAATTTTTGCAACTATGTTGATACGAACGGATAATTTCTGCTTCGTTGCTGATTTTTCACACGTATTAAAAAGATTTGAAAGATTGCTACGCCGCAGGCGGCTACGCATTGATTAACAAATGATTTGCAGGGTGCGGGCCCCTGTGCCCGTCCGCGACCATTTGGCATTACCCTTGTGTGTCTAAGATTTTTTATGGTGCAAAGATATATCATATTATTCAAACAACAAAATTGTTGTCCCCGTGACCATAAAAGCCATGTTCCAAGAAAGGGATCTTGCACCCCTTTCTTGGAACATGAAAGTGTGGGTCTGCCTATTTGTTTTTCTGCGACGACAGGGTCTTTTGCCCTTTCTTCACCGTGAGGGTTTGCGCCTTTAGGGTGTGGTTGGCATGGTCGAAGAAGATGGCGGGGTCGATGGCTTTTCCGCAGAAGCGTATTTCGAAGTGGAGGTGTGGAGTGGTGGCTCGCCCCGTTTGTCCGGTAAGGCCGATGACATCGCCGGCTTTGACCTTTTGCCCCGCTTTCACGAAGTTCTTTGATTGATGGCTGTAGCAAGTGGAGAATCCGTAGGCGTGGCGTATGACGATGTAGTTGCCATAGCCGAAATAAGGCCCCGACCTTTCCACCACGCCATCAAAAGCCGCCAGCACCTCATCGTTTGCCTTGGTCTTGATGTCCACTCCTGAGTGTCCTCGTCCGCCCCTGCCACCGTATGGGCTGATGACTTTCGCGTCGGGAAGGGGGTATGCCCAGTGCTGCTCTTCTATCTTTTGCAAGTCGATCTTGAGCGACGAGCCGTTCTCGTAGTCATCGTTGCTTATGTCAGGGTCGAGCGACGTGTTCTCGTCTTTCTCTTGGTTGAGCACGGTCACGGAGACGTTCTTGCCAGTCTTCCTGCATTGCAGCACCTGACTGCGCAACTTGTGGCTCTTGGGGTTTATCACGGTCTCGGGGTTTATCCAGCCGCCGTTTACCATGATTGCGAAGAGGCAATAAGTCTTGCCATTGTCGCCTCCGGCTATGGCTATGGTCTGTCCTGCCTTGACGCGTGTGCCCACGCCCACGAGATTTTGGGCGTTGCAGGCGTATACGGTCTCCAAGCCATTGTCGTGGCGAATGACGATGGTGTTGCCATATTGCGCCGTGCGCTTCGACAGACGCACATATCCATTGAACATGGCTTTCACGGCATCGCCCTTGCTGGTCGTGATTTCCAGTGCCTGTCCGCCTTTCACCTCTGCCTTCCCCACTGGCAGGGGAAAGGAATACTCATCGGACTTGAGTATGCTGAAGTCGATGTTGAAAGCGTTGCTTCGCGCGAACAAGCCAGGCGTGGGCACGCTTATCGACGACTGCTCCACCGCCGAGAACGTGTGCTGCGCCGAGATGTTGAGGCTCGCGCCCAATAGCGACATGGAGAGAATAAGTATTTTTGATAGGTTCTTTATGTTGTTCATTTCTTTTATTGCTTTATCATGATGCCCGTGTATATCCGTCCGGAGCTGATGCCCAGACGTCGCGCTGAGAAGAAATCATCGGCATGGTCGTAGGTGCAAATGCTGGAGCAAATGATGTTTGGCTCTTTCAAGCCCGCGCGCGTCAGTTGCAGTTTGTTGCAGAGCGGCAGGTCGATGTGCCATTTCTCTTTTCGTGGGTCATCCTTGCATGGGAATCTCCTCGCTATCTTGCCCATGTCGAAGCCGGCGGCGGCAAACGCGTCGTAGACCTCTTGCCCCACTTCAAAGTTGCTTAGCGATATTCCAGGCCCGATTATGGCCATGGCTTCGCTTGCCTCCGTGCCATAGCTCGTTTTCATCGCGAGGAGCGTCTTCTCCACTATCCTTGCCACGGTGCCTCGCCATCCGGCATGGATGGCCGCCGTGACGTGTCTCTGTGGGTCGTAGACGAGCACGGGTATGCAGTCGGCTGTCGACACGCCTATGCACACCCCCTTGAGGTTTGTCATGAGAGCGTCGTAGCCCTCAAGTTGCTGTTGTCGCTCATCGGGGGCACAAAGGAGTAGGGCATCGTCCACGTTGAGGCATCGGGTGCCGTGGACTTGGTGTGGCAATACGAGACGGTCGTCGTCGATGCCCAACTCCTCGCACAGCGCGGTGCGGTTGTCGCTTATTGCCGCCGCATCATCGCCACAATAAGGGTTGATGTTCAGTTCGCCGTAGCGTCCTTTGCCCACGCCTCCGTGTCGTGTGGTGGAGAACGCCACCACTGCGTCATTACCAAATTTGGCGAAGCCATCAGTCGTTTCCGACCTCAAGGCTTCGCCAATATCATATAAATGTAGAACAGGTTCTATCATCATAAAAAGTCATAATCAAATGTCTTCATCGTCAACGTCTTCAGCGTCTACCACTTCTATGTCGTCGTCATCGGCATCCTCGTCGAGCATCTCCTGCTTGAATGAGCCCATGTCCTTGTCGCGGTGCACGAGCGTGTCTTCGGCTGTAATCTCCGCCAACTTGTTGCTCTCGCTGTTCAGTTCCTTCCACAACGTGTCCTTGAGCTCGTCGAGGCCTTGCCCCGTCACCGCCGATATGAACACCGTCGGCAAGTCATCGGGCAACTCCTCCTTCAGCATCTCTATCAGCTCATCGTCGAGCAGGTCGCTCTTGGTGATGGCGAGCACGCGATGCTTTTCAAGCATGTCGGGGTTGAACTTGCTCAGTTCCCCGAGCAGCACCTCGTAGTCGTGCTTGATGTCGTCGCTCTCGCCTGGCACCATGAAGAGCAGCAGCGAGTTGCGCTCAATGTGCCGCAAGAACCTCAATCCGAGTCCCTTGCCCTCGCTTGCTCCCTCGATGATTCCGGGGATGTCTGCCATGACAAACGACTTGCCGTCGCGATAGCTCACTATGCCGAGCGAAGGCTCAAGGGTGGTGAAGGGATAGTTGGCTATCTTTGGCTTGGCGCTCGACAATGCCGACAGCAGCGTCGACTTGCCCGCGTTGGGGAATCCCACGAGGCCAACGTCGGCGAGGAGCTTGAGCTCCATGATGACGGTCATCTCTTGCGCCGGCTCACCAGGCTGCGCGAAGCGTGGCGCTTGGCGCGTGGCGGTGCGAAACTGGAAGTTGCCCAGCCCGCCGCGACCGCCTTGCAGCAGCACTACCTCTTGGCCGTCGTGAGTGATGTCGCACACATACTTTCCCGTCTCAGCATTGTAGACCACGGTTCCGCATGGCACGTCGATATACTCGTCCTTGCCGTCGGTGCCGTGGCACTTGTCGGCTCCGCCGTTGCCACCATGCTCGGCGAAGACGTGCTTCTGGTATTTCAGGTGCAGCAGAGTCCAGTAGTTGTGGTTGCCGCGCAGTATGACGCTACCGCCATGCCCACCGTCGCCCCCGTCGGGACCGCCGTTGGGCTGGTATTTCACGTGTCTGAGGTGCGCTGACCCCCTGCCGCCCTTTCCCGAGCGGCAGACGATGCGCACGTAGTCTACAAAGTTGGACTCCATGGTTATGCTAAAGCGTCAATGACGGCGCAGATGTCGCCGAAGATCCTGTCGAGTTCTCCAAGGCCGTTGATGTGGTGATGGATGCCCTCTTTCTCATACCACTCGATGAGCGGAGCTGTCTGGTTGTGATACACGGTGAGACGCTTCTTGATGGTCTCCTCGTTGTCGTCGGAACGTCCGCTCTCCTTGCCGCGCTTGATGAGGCGCTTCATGAGCTCGTCCTCGGGCACGTCGAGCTCGATCATGGCAGCCACCTTGTGTCCGCGCTTTGCGAGCATGTCCTTCAGAGCCTGAGCTTGTGGGATGGTGCGTGGGAAGCCGTCGAAGATGACGCCCTTGTGATCCTTGCCGAAGCTGTCGTATACGTCGGCGAGGATGCTCACCATGAGGTCGTCGGGGATGAGCTGGCCGTTGTCGATATATCCCTTTGCGGTCTTGCCTAATTCCGTGCCACGCTTGATCTGGTCGCGCAGTACGTCTCCGGTGGAGATGTGGCCGAGGCCGTATTTCTCAATCATCTTCTCGCTTTGCGTGCCCTTGCCTGAACCTGGGGCACCGAAAATAACAATGTTCTTCATTTTTTGTGTTGTATTGTTAAAATGTTGTATTCTCCATGATGGCAGATTCCTTCCGAATCAATCTTCCACGACGGTGTAGATGTCGCGGAGGTTGCGTCCTTGCTGGTCGTAGTCGAGACCGTAGCCCACGATGAAATCGTTTGGTATCTCCATGGCCACATACTCGATGTTGAGGTTCTCTTCCAGCTTGTTTGGCTTCACGAGGAGCGTGCAGATGTGGAGCGATTCTGGATTGCGCGTGCCGAGGCTCTCAAGCATGCGCTTCATGGTCTTGCCGGTGTCCACGATGTCCTCCACGATGACCACCGTGCGGTCTTTCAACTCCTCGTTGATGCCGATTATCTCCTTGACCTTTCCCGTTGACGTGGTGCCTTGGTAAGAGGCGAGCTTGACAAAGGAAATCTCGCAAGGAATGGTGATGTATCGCATTAGGTCGGCGGCGAACATGAACGAGCCGTTGAGAACCGCTAAAAACAGAGGGTTCCGACCGTCGAGGTCTTTGTTGATTTTTTCAGCAACGGCTTTCACGCGCCGTTGAATCTCATCCTCAGGGATAAACGTCTTGAACGTCTTGTCCTTAACTTTAATGATGCTCATAATGCGATGTTTGATTCGTTGAATTTTGAATAATACTGCAAAATTACGAAAAATAGGTGATACTTTTCCTTTAATCACCATTCTTTTTGTACTTTTGCACTGGTATGAAGATATTTACTGCTGCTCAGATACATGAGCTTGACAAGTATACGATAGAGCACGAGCCCGTGAAGGGCATCGACCTCATGGAACGTGCCGCGAAGGCCCTCGCCGCCGCCATAATGGAAGAGTGGGCCGACAGCACGCCCATGGTCGTCTTCGCCGGCCCTGGCAACAATGGCGGCGATGCCCTCGCCGTGGCACGGCTGCTCGCCGATGCCGGCTACAAGGTGTCGGTATATCTGTTTAACATTCACAACAAGTTGTCCGACGACTGCGCCACGAATCGCGACCGCCTCGTGGAGCAACGCAAGGTGCAGTTCACCGAAATCTCGGTCAGCTTCGACCCGCCAGAGCTCAACGCCGACACCGTGGTGGTGGACGGCCTCTTCGGGTCGGGTCTTAACAAGACCCTCATGGGTGGTTTCGCCTCGCTGGTCAAGTATATCAACCAGAGCCCGTGCAAAGTGGTCAGCATCGACTTGCCGTCGGGATTGATGTGCGAGGACAACACCTACAATGTCCACGCCAACATCATACGCGCCGACCTCACGCTCACCTTGCAGCAAAAGAAGCTGTCGATGTTTCTTGCCGACTGCCAGGAGTTCATCGGGCGGCTCAAGGTCATCGACATCAGGCTCAGCCCTGAGTATATCATGCAGACCGAGGCGAAATGCCGCTTGCTGGAGGAAAACGACGTGGCTACCCTTCTTCGCCCCCGTTCCGACTTCGCCAACAAGGGCAGCATGGGTCACTCGCTGATAGTGGCTGGAAGTTTCGGCATGTCGGGTGCCGCGGTGCTCGCAACCAAGGCTTGCCTCAGGGCGGGAGTGGGCAAGGTCACGGTTCACACGCCGGCGCGCAACTACGACATAATGCAAATCAGCGTGCCGGAAGCAGTGCTCCAGCTCGACAAGGACGACTACGAGTTTTCCGAGAGCGTGACGTGCGACGATTTCGACTCTCTCGGCATTGGCCCCGGGCTCGGACTTTCGGAGAGCACCGCCGTGGCGCTCATCGGTCAGATAAGTCGCGCCAAGTGCCCTGTTGTCGCCGACGCCGATGCCATTAACATCTTGGCGAGCCATCAGGCTTGGATTCAGCAATTGCCAAAGGGCATCATTCTCACGCCACACCCCAAGGAGTTTGACCGCCTCATGGG
>DAINOS010000047.1:0-4684 GCA_036743855.1 Prevotella sp.
CCATACATCGGCTTCAAGTCGCCAAGTCATGAAGGATTCTCCTACGATTGTGGCTATAGCACTCGCTACAACATTGCGACAGTGGCTATATACACTATAGGAGGAGACTCCGCGAAAGAAGAAATGCAGGACTTTATTGCCAAAAACAATGTGCTATCCGTGCTGCCCGACTTAAAACAGAAGCCTGGAGCAAGACAAGCTAACAAATGGGCATGGCTTGTATCAGACACTTTGGACAAGGCAGAGGATGAATTGGTAGATTGGTTCGCCAACACCATCATTTCATTCTATAACGCATTTGAGAAATAAAACATCGTTTACTACCGCTTCTTCGGGATATGGCTCAAAGCCTTCCGCAGATTATGAAATAACCGAGACCACTTGTAAAGGCAGCCTCGGTTTTTTATTGGCAACTCGCATTTTGCTTGTAAAAAAATCATACAAACTTGGTAGGTTTATAAAATTTAATACATACCTTTGCAAAATGTCAGATTTTCCTTATTTTCATTGTTTTTTCACAGCATTAAGATAAGTGAATTTTATGGCTCGCACTAACACTAAACTTTAACTCTGCTCATTTAGGGGAAAATTAACCATAAATAACAACAGAATATGTATATGAAATTCGCTTCAAAAGGGTTTCCTGTGTTGTTGGCATCGGTGCTGTCCTTATCGGTTCCAATGATTGCGTATTCGCAAAGCAACCATCAAGTGAAGGATTCGTCCTCGGCCCAAGGGTCGCAAGGAAAGAACCTGGTGAAAGGACGCGTGACCGACAACTCTGGCGAGGGAATGCCAGGCGTGAGCGTCTACATCAACGGCAAGACGCTGATAGCCGTGACCGACGCCGACGGCTACTTCACGTCGACCAGGCCAGTAAGCGTGGGCACGGTGATTAGCTTCGCGTCGATAGGCCAGAAACCGCAACGCTTGACATACAAGGGCCAGGCCATGCTTAAAGTGACAATGGTAGACGAAGTGAACGAACTTGACAACGTGGTCGTAACAGGCGTGGTTAACAAGATGAAAAACAGCTTCACCGGCTCCGCTTCCACCTTCTCTGGCGAACAACTGAAGAGCGTGGGCACGCAAAACGCCATTGCCAGCCTGAAGACACTCGACCCCTCGTTCAACGTCCTTGACAGCGAGTTCGGATCAGACCCCAACCGCATGCCCAACATCGAGATTCGAGGCAAATCGAGCCTTATAAGCACTCGCGACGAGCTTGCCGAGGATCCCAACCAGCCACTGTTTATCCTCGATGGTTTCGAATCGTCGCTCGAAGCCGTGTACAACCTCGACATGAACCGCATAGCCTCCATCACCATTCTTAAGGACGCCGCGTCCACTGCCATATACGGATCGAAGGCATCCAACGGTGTCGTCGTGGTGGAGACCATCAAGCCCAAGTCGGGACACCTCAACCTCTCATACAACGGCTCCGCCAACGTGCAGTGGGCCGACCTCACGAGCTACAACCTGATGAACTCCGCCGAGAAACTGGAGTTTGAGAAACTCGTGGGCCGCTACAGCAACTTCAGCAGCACCGAGCAGGAGCTGCGCCTCATGCAGTCGTACAACGAGAAGCTGGCGGCCATAGCGCGCGGCGTGGACACCTATTGGCTTTCGGAGCCGCTGCATACCGGTCTCAACCACCGCCACTCCATATACGCCGAGGGTGGCGAGGGCGCGTTCACCTTCGGTCTGGGATTCTCCTACAACGGCATCACCGGAATCATGAAAAACTCGAAGCGCGACAACATAAGCGGCAACATCGACCTCACCTACCGCTTAAACAAGTTGCAGTTCAGCAACAAGTTCTCGCTCGACAACACCGACAGCCGGAACCCAATGGTGAGCTTCTCGGAATATGCCAAGGCCAACCCCTACTATACCAAGCGCAACGAGAACGGCGAGGTGGAACGATGGCTCGAATACAACGACGACATCAAGGCCGCCAACCCACTCTACGACGCCTCGCTCAACAGTTACAGCAAGAGCGGAGGCTTCTCGCTGTCGGACAAGTTCGTGGCTGAATACACACCGATACAAGAAATGAAGATACGCGCGCGACTGGGCTTCACGCACATCAGCAGCGAGAACAAGACATTCTACTCGCCTCGCTCTACGACTTACTATGAGACCGAGTACACCAAGCGCGGATCATACAGTTGGGGACAGACCAAGACCAACAAGTATGAGGGCGAGCTCACCATGACATGGGCCAAGGTGCTGGCCGACGTGCACATGTTCAACGTGGCGCTGGGCGGATACCTCTCGCAGACCAACAGCACATACAACGGCTACTCGGCCGTGGGATTCCCCGTGGGCGACTACGACCTGCCATCCTTCGCCAACGGCTACCCAGAAGGCGGCAAGCCAGGATACAGCGAGACCATAAACCGCGCCGTCAGCGCTTACGCCATAGGAAACTACTCGTATGACAACCGCTACCTGCTCGACTTCAGCTACCGCGTCAACGGCTCGTCGGTGTTCGGGCGCAGCAAGCACTACATCGGCACGTGGGCCGTGGGCGTGGCATGGAACCTCCACAACGAGAAATTCATCAAGGAAGGACTGAAAGGGCTCGGCATCTCCTACCTCAAACTGCGCGGCTCGATAGGAAACCCGGGCAACCAAAACTTCTCGTCGTCGGCCACGCTCACAACGTTCCGCTACAACTTCAACTCGTTCAACTACTTCGGGATGACCACGTCGCTGGCACAGCTCGGCAACCCCGACCTTGAGTGGCAGACGACCATCGACCGCAACATAGGTTTCGACATAACCATACTCCACGACCGCCTGAAACTCGTGGGCGACTACTACTACAAGACCACCGACCCACTGCTCATCACCATCGACATGCCGGCATCATCGGGAGCCACGGGCAACCAAATATACAAGAACTTCGGCAAGCAGACCTCAAAAGGATTCACCGGGCAAGCCACTTACTACATACTGCGCCACATCAAGGACCGCCTGTGGTGGAACGTGCGTGGAACCGTGCGCACAGGCACCACCAAGCTGTCGGGCATTGGCAACAAGCTCGAATCGTTCAACTCCAAGGAGCGCGAGGGCGCCAACCGCTCCACAAAGCGCTATTATGACGGAGCCAGCACCGACGACATCTGGGTGGTGCGCTCGGCGGGCATCGACCCGGCTACTGGCCGCGAGATATTCATCAAGAAAAACGGCGAGCTGACCTACGACTTCTCATACGACGACGAGGTGATAGTGGGCAACAGCCGCCCGACGATAGAGGGCGTGCTCGGCACGTCGTTCTCGTGGAAGGGCCTGTCGGTGAGTGCCGACTTCCGCTACCGCGTGGGCGGATATTCGTTCAATTCCGTGCTCTTCAACAAGGTGGAGAACATCAGCACCGGCTCGCTCATTTACAACCAGGACAAGCGCGCGCTCTACGACCGCTGGCAGAAGCCAGGCGACCACGCGCAGTTCAAGAACATAGCCAACTCGGTGTCAACGCCAATGTCGTCGCGATTCGTGCAGAGAGACAACTCCTGGTCGCTGGAGGCGCTGAGAGTGGGCTACGAGTTCTCGCCCGAACTGGCGCGCCGCTGCGGCATGAGCTCCATACGTCTCAACGCATACATGAACGACATTTTCCGCCTTACGTCAATCAAGCAGGAGCGAGGCACATCATATCCCTACGCGCGAAGCGTGTCGTTCGCACTGTCTCTTACCCTCTAAATATAATTCTGACAAACATGAAACTCAACAAATATATCATAACACTGTCGGTGGCACTCTGCACGATGCTCAGCTCATGCACCGACTGGCTCGACACTCAACCCAACGACAAGCAGAGCGAGGAGCAGCAGTTCTCAACCAAGGACGGATTCTACGCCGCCGTGAACGGCGTGTACAACCGCATGTCAAGCTCGTCGCTCTACGGCAAGACACTGTCATACGGCGACCTCGACATTCTCGGGCAATACTACACCGTGGAGCAGAGCAACCAGGGAAGCTACTACAAGTATCTGCGCGCGCTCACCGAATGGGACTACACGGAGGATGGCGTAGACGCCGTGCTCAGCTCGACATGGAACGCCGCCTACTCAACGATAATGAACATCAACGTGGTGCTGAAAAACATCGAGGACGATGCCACCGGCAACAAGGTGCTACCCACTGGCGAGTATCGCATGCTCAAGGGCGAGATGCTTGCCGCGCGAGCCATGATTCACTTCGACATGCTGCGCTGGTTCGGACCAATCTACAGCAAGAACCCCGAAGGGCGCGGCGTGCCTTACAACGAGAGCACCGACCCGCAAATCCTGCCCGTGCTCAACGCCAAGACCGCCCTCAACGACTACATCCTGCGCGACCTGAAGGAGGCCGAGAGCCTGCTCATCGATTCCGACCCTGTGCTGACCGAGGGACCACGCGCCGAGTATGACGAGGTGAATCTCGACAACTCCATGCGCTACCGCCAGCTGAGGCTCAACTACTACGCCACCGTGCTCCTCGCCGCGCGAGCCTACTTGTGGGGCGATGACACGGAGAACGCGCTGGCTGAGGCACGCAAGCTGACCGATGACCCCAAGGTAAAGGAATTCTTCCCCACGGTGGACAAGTCGAAGTTGCTCGGCAACTACAACGACCCCGACCGCATGTTCTCGACCGAAGTGCTCTTTGGCTACTACGACAAGGACCGCGGGCT
>DAINOS010000047.1:4784-15052 GCA_036743855.1 Prevotella sp.
TTCAAGCGTCGCAACATGGGATTCGACAACGACTACAACGGACGCAAGGAGGTTTCCGTGATGGTTGACCCTGGATGGCCACCGTTCATTCCTCCAACCTACAGTTACGAAGACAAGGCCACCGACGCCGAGAAGGAGAAACGCTTCGTGGCCCCGCTGCCGAGCAGCGAGCTTGACAACCGGTAAGAGTACATACAAGTACATTGATGTAACAAAAACAAAATGCGGCATTGCCGCATGACAACAAAACAAACAAGACAGAAATGAGAAACAAATGGCTATTGTCGTTGCTGGTCATGGTGGGTGTGCTCGCTTCTTGCAAGCAGGAGACCATTGACCTTTACGATTTGGACGACGCTAAGATATATTTCCAGGTACAGTCATACTCATCGGCCAACGGTGCCGTGGGCTACTCCAACTCCACCACCTACTCGTTTGTGGGCGTGAGCCAGAAGGTTGAGAGCCTCACGTTCAAGGCCACGGTGCAGCTTATGGGCAACGTGGTCGACTACGACCGCGCGTGCCGCGTCACCGTGGATGCCGACAGCACCACCATGGTGGAGGGCGTAGACTACGAGATTGACCTCGACACGCTCAAAATTAAGGCTGGACAGAGCACGGCCTCTTTCGGCGTGAGGTTCCTGCGCAGCCAGAACATAAAAAACAAGGAGCAAATACTCTGCCTGAAACTTGAGCCCAACGACAACTTCCAGGTGCTCGACACCTACCGCTCGTCAAACGTGTGGTCCAACACCACCGCCAAGAAGATGGACGGCTCACGCTTCACGTTCTTCATCAGCGAGATATACAAGCAGCCAAGCCGCTGGGGACAGGTGAATGCCGACACGTATTTCGGCAGGTGGACAGCGGCCAAGTATGTGTTCATCAACGACTTCTTCAGTTTCACCACCGACGACTGGGAGTGGGCCACGGGCAGAATAAGCACCGGACGCATGCCTTTCTACGCACGCGAATTGCAAAAGGAGCTGCAGAGGCTTGCCGACGCCGGCACGCCGAAGCTTGAGGATGACGGCAGCTACATGCAGCTCGGCGACGGATACAAGGTGAACTATGACAACGTGACCGCAAACCAACAACAAAAAAACAAAGAATGATGAAAGACACTATATTCAAGCTGATACCCGCCGCGGGACTGTGCACCGCGCTCGCGCTCGCGTCTTGCGCCGAGGACAAGGGCAACTACACCTACAGCGAAGAGAACACCATAACGATAGACAACATCCCGACCCTGACATCGGTGCTGGCCAACGCCGAGTATGTTGACCTTAAACCAGTCGTCACGTCATCTATTGACGGTGACGTGAAAGCCGACAACACCAACTACTCGTTTGTCTACATGCGCAAGAACTCAGAGGGCAAGTGGGTGAAATTGGGCGACCAAAAAGACCTGCACATACTGGCGGAGATGAGCGCCGGCACCAACAATTGCTACTTTGCCGTGACCGACAACCGCACGGGTGTGCAGACCATCAAGCCATTCGACGTGCGCGCCACGACCATCACCTCGGAGGGATGGCTCGTGTTGTGCGATGAGGGCAGCGACGAGAAGGTGCGCATGGACATGCTGTCGCAAATATCGCTCGACCGCATCATGCCGGCCTACAACGTGCTGCCCGCTGCCGACGACGTGCCGCCAATGTATCATGCCACGAAGATAGGATACGTGCGCACATACGGTGGATTCAGCAGCATATTCATGTTCTCAAAGACCGATGCCTATGTCGTGCCCACGGCGGACGCCTACGCCTACGGTGAACTTGGCGAACTGACGCTGGCCGATGAGTTCAAGGCCAACCAGTTTCTGACCAAGACCAACGACCACATAATAAACCATGTCACGGTGCCATACATGACATACGGCCGTCCAAACGCCGCAATCTGCGTGTCGAGCGAGGGCAACGCCTACGCCTACAACTACAACTCGACCAATATGTCGGCGGCGTTTGAATACCCCATCAACACTTCGACGCGCGGCGCGGATCCCGAATACAAGGTGTCACCCTATGTGGGCGTGACCGACCTGCGCTTCGACGCGCTCGGCGACTACGGCTGCGCCTTGCTCTACGACACCGACCACAAGCGGTTCGTGGGATGGAGCAGCAAAGGCGCGGCCACCAACGACCCCGCCGGACTGACACAAAAGTGCACGCCGCTTGCAGACCCCACCGATGGCAAGAAGTTCAGCTACCAGACGGGCATGGACCTCGTGTGCATGATAAACACGGCGCAATCGTCGGGCACGGTCTACTGCGTGATGAAGGATGGCAACAAGCGGCACGTATACGCCATAAGCGTGCTCACCGACGAGTTTAAGCAGCTCGAAGCCTACAACGACATACAGGCTCCCGACTTCGACAAGGCCACGTGCTATGCGGCAAGCTCGCAATATGCCGTGATATACTACGCTTACAAGAACAAGGTATACTCCTACAACTTGGCCACGAAGACATCTACCGAAATGGACTTGCCGTCCAACGAGGAGGTGACCATGCTCAAGTTCAATCGCTACGATGAGCCTTGGGGCACTGGCTCATACATAAGCCAAAGTTTCCTTGGCAAGCTCGACGCAGCCACGAAGCAGATATACCTCGACCGCCAAAACGACCTCATCATCGGCTCATACGACTCGTCGGCGACCGACAACAACGGCGGCATTCTCCGGTTCTATAAAGTGGGCGACGGAGGCTTGCAGTTGAGCCTCAAAAAAGACCAGGCCAACGGCAAGGATCGCGTGTGGGAATACAAGAACTTCGCCCGCATCATAGACGTGCGATATAAGGAGGTGAAATGACCATGAAGGTTATAATATAGGCTTAAAATAAAGTATATCATAAAGGTGACGGCACTGTTTTGTGCCGCCACCTTTTCTATTTCTGCTTATATCATCTTCAGCAGCTCGCGCATGCCTTCCGACGCGCCTTTCTGTATCTGCGTCACGTTGCTGTCCACGCCCACGGGGTTGGGGTCTATGAGGTAGACAGGAGCGCCCTTTGGCACAAACTGCACAAGGCCGGCTGCCGGATATACCACGAGCGAAGTGCCTATGATGACGAAGATGTCGGCCTCTGACGCCGCCTTCGCCGCCGGCTCAAGCATGGGCACGCTCTCGCCGAAGAACACTATAAACGGACGGAGCAACGAGCCGTCGCCAGCCTTGGTGCCGGGTGCCACGTCGTTGTCCTCAGGAGTGAGCTCCTTTATGTATCGCTGGTCGTAAGGGTCATTGCTGGAACACACTTTCGTCAGCTCTCCATGCAGGTGTATGACGTTGGTTGAGCCAGCCTTCTCGTGGAGGTTGTCCACGTTTTGCGTCAGCACCGTCACGTCATAGTCTTTCTCCATTTCGGCTATCAACTTGTGACCCTCGCATGGCTGCGCGTCCCACAATTTGCGGCGCAGCTTGTTGTAAAACTCTGTCACGAAGCTCGGGTCTCTCTCCCACCCCTCGTGGCTGGCGACCTTCTCCACAGGGTAATTCTCCCACAAGCCATCGTTGCCGCGGAATGTCTTGAAACCACTCTCCACAGACATTCCCGCTCCCGTCAAAAACACCACTTTCTTTTTCATATTTCCAATATTTTCCGCTTATAATCTATTATTTCCACAAAAATACTAAAATAATATGATTATGCTATCAAAAAAGCGTAACTTTGTGCGATAATATTTTTTCGACACAAATCTTAAATAGAAAATAATGGATAAAGTAAGCTACGCCCTTGGCATGAGCATCGGGCACCAATTGCAACAGATGAACGCCACCGACCTCAACATCAGCGATTTCGCGCAAGCCATCACCGACGTCTTCAACGGAAGCGCAAAGCTGTCGGACGCTGAAGCGCAGGTAGCCGTTCAAGACTTCTTCAACCACAAGGCTGAGGAGCAAGCAAAGGCTGCCAAGGCCGAGGGTGAGAATTTCCTTGCCGAGAACGCCAAGAAGGAAGGCGTGAAGACCCTGCCGTCAGGACTGCAATATAAGGTGCTGCGCGAGGGCAACGGCCGCAAGCCGTCAGCCACCGACCAGGTGGAGTGCCATTACGAGGGCACGCTCATCAACGGTCAGGTGTTCGACTCAAGCTATCGCCGCGGCGAGACTGCCACATTCGGGCTCAACCAGGTCATCAAGGGTTGGACAGAGGGCTTGCAACTCATGCAAGAGGGAGCAAAATATCGTTTCTTCATCCCTTACGACCTCGCTTACGGTGAGCGTGGAGCCGGACAGTCAATTCCTCCATACGCCGCCCTCATCTTCGACGTGGAGCTTATAAAGGTGAAATAAGGCATAGCAATATGGACAATCGAGTAATAACGAAAGAAGAAAGGGAAAACCAAAAAATCCGAAAGGAGAAACTTGGTGGTTATTTTCTCGATATGTCCAAGCTTACGTTCGGAGCTGTCGTTTTAGGAGGCATTGCAACGATATTTCATCATAATTCATGGGTTGAGGTTATATCAATCTTCATAGGCTGTGCCATGACTGCCATTTTCGGTATGATAGGTAATAACTTTCTTAAATTGAAATAACATGGGATTGCTACTTATTTTTACGATTGGATTGATAAGCGGAATAGCTCTGCTTGTGTGGATGCGTACTCCCAATGGAAAACGATGGGTTGAAGGATATTAAAATAAGAAAACATAAACAACAGATAACATCAAATGAAAACATTGAAGACTTTGGCCATCATGGCCACCGCCGCTTTGGCTTTCTCGGCTTGCGGCAACTCGTCAGCGCCCAGGGCTGACCTCAAGACAGACATCGACTCCATGAGCTATGCCATAGGCTTGCTGCAGTCGCAGTATGTCCGTCAGGCCATTCAGCAGGGTCAAGTGATCGACACCGCTTACATCGACGATTTCGTGAAAGGTATCAACGAGGGCGTGAACGCCGGCGACGACAAGAAGAAGGCCGCATACATCATGGGCTTGCAGGTGGGCCAGCAGCTCTCTACACAACTCGTGAAGGGCGTGAACCAGCAAATCTTCGGCGACGACTCCACAAAGACCATCTCGCTGAAGAACCTGCTCGCCGGATTCATCACTGGCGCCACTGGCAAGAGGGGCCTCATGACTCCTGAAAGCGCCAACCAAATCGCGCAGAGCAAGATGGAGCAAATCAAAAACGCCACAATGTCAAAGCAGTATGGCGCAAACAAGGTTGCCGGTGAGAAGTGGCTCGCGGCTAACAAGAAGAAGCCAGGAGTGGTAACTCTTCCTTCGGGCCTGCAGTATAAGGTCATCAAGGAGGGCAAGGGCGCCATTCCTACCGACACCACTTCCGTGCAGGTTCAATACGAGGGTCGCACCATCGACGGCAAGGTCTTCGAGAGCAGCTACAAGAACGGCAGCGGTCCCGTGTCAATGGTTCCGGCACAGATGATTCCGGGATGGACACAGGCCCTCACACGCATGCCACAAGGTTCTATCTGGGAGGTTTACATCCCACAACAGCTTGCCTACAAGGATCGTCAGGCTGGCAACATCAAGCCGTTCTCTACTCTGATCTTCAAGATTGAGTTAGTTAAGGTTGGTAAATAAACAATGAAGAAAATTATTTTGTTCGCGGCCTTCTTACTTGTCGTGGCAGCCAGTGCAATGGCTGCCGGCGGCAAGAAAAAGGTTGTAAAGAAGTGCGCCAATTGCACTGAACAGCCTGTAAAGCTGCTTACATCATCCGATTCCACAAGCTATGCCGCTGGCTATGCCGCGACAGAAGGCTTGCTTCAGTATCTCACCCAGCGTCTCAACGTTGACACCGCCCACATCGACGCGTTTGTCCGTGGTTTCCGCGAGGCCCTGTCAAAGGTCAACGACCCCGACTTCTCTGCCTACATCGCCGGCAACAACATCGCCGAGCAGGCTTCAAAGCAGATTTTGCCTGGCATGAGCCGCGAGTTGGTGGGCACCGACGACAGCATTGCCGCCAAGCCTTTCTTCGAGGGATTCATCGCCGGCGTCAAGCAAGACACCACGGTGTTCAAGGCCGACAAGGCGCGTGAGCGTTTCCAAGAGAAGAATACGCAGGCCCGCGAGACACGCAACCGCATCTACAAGAAGGAAAACGAAGAGTGGCTCTCAAGCAACAAGACAAAGCCCGGAGTGGTGACACTGCCCTCTGGCCTTCAATACAAGGTCATCAAGGAAGGCAACGGCCCCAAGCCAAAGAGCACCGACGAGGTTGAGGTCGTCTACGAGGGAAAGACCATCAACGGCAAGACCTTCGACGCCACGAAGAACCACGGTGGCAGGAAGACCGACACGTTCCGTTGCGACCAAGTGATCAAGGGATGGACCGAGGCTCTCACCTCCATGAACGTGGGCAGCAAATGGGAAATCTACATCCCGCAAGACCTTGCCTATGGTTCACGCGAAGCCGGAGAGATTAAGCCCTACTCCACTCTCATCTTCACCGTTGAGCTTGTTGGCATAAAGGCTCCTGAGGCTAAGGCCGACACCGCAAGCAAGGCTACAACAGACAAGAAGCAGGCTTCAAACACAAGTTCTAACAAAAAGAAACCTGCAACCAACAAGAAAACATCTTCCAAGAAGAAATAACTTAACTAAATGCACGGATAAGGTAAATTATCCGTGCATTTTGTTGTTTATATCATTTTTATTGTCTACTTTTGCTACCATATTATATACATTCATAGTAAATAGAAACTTAGAGGAATATACAATATGGAAAAAATAGACAAGCTCGACAAGAAGATTCTCTCAATCCTTTCTAAAAACGCCCGTATCCCGTTCAAGGACGTGGCAGCAGAATGTGGTGTTTCGCGCGCCGCCATACATCAGCGTGTGCAGCATCTCATAGAAGACGGTGTCATCACAGGCAGCGGATTCGACATCAACCCGCTGAGCCTCGGCTACCACACTTGCACTTACGTGGGTATAAACCTCGAGAAGGGATCCATGTACAAAGACGTTGTCAAGAGGCTCATTGCCATTCCCGAAATCGTTGAATGCCATTTCACCACTGGCTCCTACACCATGCTCATAAAATGTTACGCCAAGGACAATGAGGCTCTCATGGACTTGCTCAACAACAAGCTGCAGACCATCCCAGGAGTAGTGTCCACGGAGACGCTCATCTCGCTTGAGCAGAGCATCAAGCGTGAGATTCCCGTGCACGTGGACGAATAAGACAACAGCGCAAAAGGATTATCGACGAAAAGAGAAAACGTAGACAACACTCTATCATGAAATCATTCGACTTAGGCGAGCATCTCAACGACATTTATGCCGCCTTTCCTGAAGCCAACCACCAACCCGTGATTGGCATTACCGCTAATTATGCCAACGGAGACGCCGCCCTCCGCGACAAATATTATGAACAAGTGGTGCGCGCCGGCGGAACGCCTGTCATCATTCCGCCCGTGGCCGACAAAAACGCCATCATCAACACCCTTGAGCGCATCGACGGGCTGTTGCTCACGGGTGGCGGCGACATCAACCCCTTGTGGTCTGGCGAAGAGCCATCGCCACGACTCCACTCCATCAACGCCACGCGCGACGAGGCTGAGCTCCTCACGGTGCGTCTCGCCTACAACAGGCAGATACCCATGCTCGGGATATGCCGCGGCATACAAACCTTGGCCGTGGCATTGGGCGGAAAGGTGTGCCAAGACATCGACAGCTCCTCTCCCACCCTATCCGAAGGCTCCACCATGGCGGCTCGCGTCAAGCACTCGCAAGACGCCGACAGGCAAGAGCCGACCCACTCCATAAACATCAAGCCAGACACCACGCTTCATGAGCTTTACGGCGACAAGCTGCTGGTCAACTCGTTTCACCACCAGGCGGTCGCCAAGACAGGTCCTCGCTTCAGCGTGGCGGCCACATCGCCCGATGGTGTCGTCGAGGCCATGGAGAGCAACGAATACAAGTCTATTATCGGCGTGCAGTGGCATCCCGAGTGGCTTGGCGATGAGGGTCTGCCGCTATTCTCGTGGCTTGTGGCAAGGGCGGCGGAGTTTTGCAAGGCAAAGGAACTCCACGAACGCGTGCTCACCCTCGACACCCATTGCGACACGCCGATGTTTTTCCCGCAGGGCGTGCGCTTCGACCAGCGCGACCCGCGCATCCTCTACGACTTGCACAAGATGACCGATGGCCGACACGACGCGGTCATCATGGTGGCCTACTTGCCGCAGCCACAACTCGGCGAGCAGTTCTCGCAAAAGGTAGACATCGCCGGAATCATAAAGCACAACCCTCAGCTGCAAGGCATCTCCACACAGCTCTCACCCACCCAATACGCCGACCTCATATTCGACAAGCTCGAACAGATAGTCGACGAGAACAGCGACTACATCAGCATAGCGCGCACCCCTGCCGACCTCTACGAAGACAAGCGCAAGAACCGCAAGTCGATAATGTTTGGCATCGAGAACGGTCTCGCCCTCAACCACGACCTGACCAACGTGCGCCATTTCGCGCAGCGTGGCGTGGTCTATATCACGTTGTGTCACAATGGCGACAACGACATTTGCGACTCCAACCGCGGCTCGGCCATGCACAACGGCGTGTCGGAGTTTGGCGCCAAGGTCATACAGAAGATGAACGACGAGGGCATAATGGTTGACCTTAGCCATGCCTCGGAAAAATCGTTCTACGACGCGCTCGACATAAGTCGCACGCCGATAGTGTGCTCCCACAGCAACTGCCGCGCACTGTGTGACGTGCCGCGCAACCTCACCGACGACCAGCTCCGCGCTCTCGCCGCCAAGGGAGGCGTGGCCCACACCACGCTCTATCACGGATTCCTGAGAAAGGACACGACAGAGGCTTCTGTCATCGACGCGGTAAACCATCTTGAGCACGCCATCAGCATCATGGGCATCGACCACGTGGGCGTGGGCACCGACTTCGACGGCGACGGCACCGTGAGAGGCTGCGCCGACGCGTCTGAACTCATAAACTTCACGCTTCAGCTTTTGCGCCGACGCTATTCTGAGCGCGACATAGTGAAGATTTGGGGCGGCAACTGGCTGAGAGTGATGGCGCAAGTGCAATCAAGCAAGAAGCAATAATGAAAAAGAAAATCATAGTCATCATCGTGATAGCCATTATATGCGCCGCGGCCGTGTGGCTCTTCACCAGCGGCCCACTCGCCCATAAGGACGTGGAAAACATAGAGGAGACTGAGGAAGTGGAGAAACTGCAACCTGTGGGGCCGGCGTTCAACGCCGACTCTGCCTATGCCTTCACCAAGGCGCAGTGCGACTTCGGTCCACGGCCCATGAACAGCGACGCGCATGAGAAATGCCTCAGATGGATCGAGAAAAAGTTCAAGGAATATGGCTGTGAGGTGACGCTGCAAAAGGCGGACCTCAAAGGCTGGGACGGCACCAACCTCCACTCCACCAACATCACGGCGCGTTATAACCCACAGGCCACCACGCGCATCCTCATCTGCGCCCACTGGGACTCTCGCCCCTGGGCCGACAACGATCCCGACTCGCTCAACTGGCACAAGCCCATCCTCGCCGCCAACGACGCGGCGAGTGGCGTGGCGGTGATGCTGGAGCTTGCACGGCAACTCAAGACTTCCGGGCAAAAGGCTGCCATTGGCGTAGACTTCGTGTGCTTCGACGCTGAGGACTACGGCGTGCCACAGTGGAGCGACATACAGGACGATGGCTCGTCCTTCGCCCTTGGCGCGCAATATTGGGCGGAGAACATCCCCCACGGCTATGACCCACGCTATGGCATCTTGCTCGACATGGTGGGCGGTCAGGGCGCGCAGTTCTATCGCGAGGGCATGTCCATGCAATACGCCCCGAACATCGTGAGGAAAGTGTGGCGCGCGGCAAGGCAAGCCGGATATGGCTCATTCTTCCCCAACGACGAGGGCGGAATGATCACCGACGACCACCTGCCCGTGAACCAGACGGCGAAGATACCGTGCATCGACATCATACCTTATTATCCTGCCTGCCAGCAAAGCTCGTTCGGACCCACATGGCACACCATTGCCGACAATATGGACAACATCGACAAGAACGTGCTGAAGGCCGTGGGACAAACCATGATACAAGTCATATTCAGCGAGAAATAGCAAGTCTCATCTAAACCCAAGATACTATCAATTGGCTCTAAGTGTGTTAAAAACACCACTTAGAGCCAATTTGTTATATATTAGTTTGGCTCTAAGTGGCGGAGCTGCTCAAGAAAAATAGTGAAATTGCGGATAAATGCTAAAAAAACACCATATTAGTTAAACCTGACAAGAGCCGTGAATATTT
>DAINOS010000048.1:0-14720 GCA_036743855.1 Prevotella sp.
ACGAGGAAGGCTGGCAAGGCTTTCGTGAAGTGGCAACCCTATTTCCTCAAGAAAGGAAAATATGCCGTCTACGTGAGTTATGCCACGGTGAAAAAGAGCGTCGATGACGCCCACTACACGGTGTTCCATCAAGGCATGGCCACCGAGTTCAGGGTGAACCAGCGCATGGGCGCTAACACGTGGGTCTATCTCGGCACCTTCACGTTCGACGAGGGCAGCAGCGTGGACAACTGCGTGATGCTGTCCAACCAAAGCCGAAAGGGTGGCGTTGTCACAGCCGATGCCGTGAGGTTCGGCGGTGGCATGGGCAACGTGGAGCGTGGTGGCGCGGTGAGCGGTTATCCGCGTGCCATAGAGGGCGCGCGATATTCAGCGCAGTGGGCAGGTGCGCCATACAATGTCTATGGAGGACGACACGGCACCGACGACTATGCCGACGACATAAACTCCCGCTCGCTCATGACCAACTGGCTCTCTGGCGGCTCGGTCTACAACCCCGTGGAGGATGGCAAGGGCGTGCCGATAGAGCTCTCGCTCGCCGTCCACAGCGACGCTGGCTTCAACCCCGATGGCAAGACACGCTGGGGAAGTCTCGCCGTGTGCACCACCGATTTCAACGACGGGCAGTTGGCGAGTGGTGTCACGCGACAGGCATCGAAGATTTTCGCGCGCGACTTGCTCAACAACCTCGTGAGCGACTTGAGCCCAAAGTACCAGGCATGGCCCAAGCGATACCTGTGGGACAGAAACTATTCGGAGACGCGATTGCCAGCCGTGCCCTCCGCCATAATAGAGACCATGTCGCACCAGAGCTTCCCTGACATGCTGCTGGGGCAAGACCCTAACTTCCGTTTCGACCTCGCGCGCTCGCTCTACAAGACCATGGCGCGCTTCGTCAACGGCATGCATGGTGAGCCCACGGTGATAGAGCCCTTGCGACCACTCAACCTCAGCGTGGGTCTCGACAAGGACAAGGCCACCGTGAGCTGGACACCGCAGAAAGACCCCATGGAGACCACCGCCACGCCCACATACTATATTGTGTACACCGCGGTGGGTAAAGGCGCGTTCGACAACGGCACGCGCACCGACCGCCCGTCTTTCTCGCTCGACATTGAGCCAGGGGTGCCCTACCACTTCAAGGTGACGGCGTGCAACCTCGGCGGCGAGAGCTTCCCCTCGGAGGTGGTGTCGGTAGTGAGTGAGCCCGGTGCCACGAAGACGGTGCTCGTGGTCAATGGCTTTCACAGGCTGTCGAGTCCAGCAGTCATCAACAATGGCCGTCAAGGTTTCGACTTGGATGCCGACATGGGTGTCACCGAGGGCGTCACGGCTGGATGGGGCGGAAAGTTCATTGCCGGCAACGACTTCAACTACGTATCCGAGCACGCCATGGCCATAGCCTCCGCCCACAAATACAACGTGGTGAGCTGTTCGTCGCATGCCGTGGAGACTGGCATAGTGGACATCGACCGCTACGATGCCGTTGACCTCGTGCTCGGACTGGAAAAATACACGTCCAACCAAACGAGATACTACAAGACGTTCTCGCCCGTGATGAAGCAGACGCTCGCGCGCTATCTCGCTGGTGGCGGCAAGCTGCTCGTCAGTGGTGCCTACGTGGGCGCGGACAACGCCGAGAGCGGTTCCGACAATGCCGAGAGCGCTCAAACTGGACGCGACTGGCTTGCTCATACCTTGCACGTCTGCTGGGACGGAGCCGCGAGGACCGACACCATCAACGGCATAAGCGGATTGGGCATCAACGGCATAGGCATTTACGACAAGCCTAACCCCGACCACTATTGCGTGCAATTCGCCGACAAGCTCTCTCCCACCCCAGAGGCTTTCACCGCCATGCTCTATGCCGACGGCATGCCTGCCGCCGTGGGGTTCGATGGCAAAGACTCTCGCACCTTCGTCATGGGATTCCCCTTCGAGAGCATCACCGACAGGCAGGTGCAAGCCAACATCATGCGAGGCATACTCTCGTTTCTCTTGAAATGACAACAAAAAAAGAAATATAACCATTTTAACTCTTTTAATCATGAAAATACAAGCGAACCCATCCGGAACACGAAGCATCGAGGTGAGCGAGAAGCACCTCGCCACGATAGACAAATATTCACTTCTCCGCAACCTCATCGACAGCAACGGCATCATCGACGAGGCCGTGCTCGACAAGCTCAAGCTCAACGTGCGCGCGCTCCTCGAAGGCTCTGAGGGCTCCGACCGCGACCTGCTCGACCTCTGCCTCGACGTGCTCTACAACAAGAACATGAAGGCGTTTGGCCTCCACGAGCTCGTGCTGCTCTACATCAAGTGGAAAAACGAGAGCCAGGACAAGCAGGGCGACGACGCTGGCGAAGTGAACGACTGAGCCTTATGCCAAGCAATCAACAGCCATACCCACGGCTCACCGACTTCCTGCCAACCACGAAGAAGGAGTGTGAGCTGCGAGGATGGACACAACTTGACGTCATTCTCTTCTCGGGCGACGCCTACGTGGATCACCCCGCTTTCGGGGCGGCTGCCGTGGGGCGTATCATCGAGGCGGCGGGATACAAGGTGGCGATAGTGCCGCAACCCGACTGGCACGGCGACTTCCGCGACTTCAAGAAGCTTGGGCGACCGCGCCTCTTCTTCGCCATATCGCCTGGCAACATGGACAGCATGGTCAACCGCTACACAGCCAACCGGCGCATGCGACACGACGACGCTTACAGTCCTGACTCGCGTCACGACATGCGCCCCGACTACCCAAGCATCGTCTACACCAAGATTCTCAAGCAGCTCTTCCCCGACGTGCCCGTGGTGCTGGGCGGCATAGAGGCGTCGCTCAGGCGTTTCACCCACTACGACTATTGGCAAGACAAGCTCCTCAAACCCATATTGTGTCTCAGCGGAGCCGACTTCCTGCTCTATGGCATGGGCGAGAAAAATACGGTAGCCCTGTGCGACGCCATGGCCCAGGGAAGGCGAATCAGCGAGATTGGCGACATTCCGCAAACCTCGTTTCTAAGGCGTGAGGAGGACATCCCGGGCGGAATAAAGGACGACGACATCGTGCTCCATTCCTATGAGGAGTGCCTGCGCGACAAGAAGGCGCACGCCGAGAACTTCAGGCACATCGAGGAGGAGTGCAACCGCATGCACGGCCAGCGACTGCTGCAAAAGGTGGGCGACAAGTATGTGGTGCAAAACCCCATGTACCCGCCCATGACGAGCGAGGAGCTCGACGCGGCGTTTGACTTGCCCTACACGCGTTTGCCGCACCCGAAATACAAGGGCAAGACCATCCCCGCCTACGAGATGATAAAGTTCTCCATCAACATGCACCGTGGGTGCTTCGGCGGTTGCGCCTTCTGCACCATCTCGGCGCACCAAGGCAAGTTCGTGGTGTGCCGCTCAAAGGAGAGCATCGTGAAGGAGGCGAAGAAAATCATCGCCATGCCCGACTTCAAGGGATATATCTCCGACCTCGGCGGACCCTCTGCCAACATGTATGGCATGCACGGGCGCAACCTCAAGGCGTGCGAGCACTGCAAACGTCCCTCGTGCGTGAACCCCATGGTATGCCCGAACCTCATCACCGACCACTCAAAGCTGCTGGAGGTCTATCATGCCGTGGACGCGTTGCCTGGCGTGAAAAAGAGCTTCATAGGCAGTGGCGTGCGCTACGACCTCATACTCCACAAGTCGAAAGACGAGAAGAGCAACGAGGCCGCCATGCAATACGCGCGCGAACTGATAACCAAGCACGTGAGCGGACGGTTGAAGGTGGCTCCCGAGAACACTTCCGACCGCGTGTTGAAGTTCATGCGCAAGCCGTCGTTCTCATTGTTCTATGAGTTTAAGCGGCTCTTCGACAAGATAAACAAGGAGGCGGGGCTGCGACAGCAAATCATACCCTATTTCATCAGCTCCCACCCGGGTTGTCACGAGGAGGACATGGCGGAGCTCGCCGTGATAACCAAGGGTCTCGACTTCCACCTCGAACAGGTGCAGGACTTCACCCCCACGCCGATGACCGTCTCCACCACGGCGTTCTACACGGGCTACGACCCCTACACGCTTGAGCCGCTGTTCTGCGCCAAGACACCGAGGGAGAAGCTCGCCCAGCGCATGTTCTTCTTCTGGTACAAGTCCGAGGAGCGACCAGCCATAGAGCGTGAGCTGAGGCGCATTGGCCGACCCGACCTCATAGCCAAGCTCTACGATGGAGTGCCCTATCATGGACGCGCCCGATACGACCACAGGGCAGTGGGCTCCTCGCCCGATATGCCAAAGAGACAAGAGAAAGGCAGAGGACGACATGACGACTGGCGGCAGGAACGGAGCCAACATGACGACAGGCGGCAAGCGCAAAGCAGCCAGCGCGATGGGCAGCGGCAGAAGCCGAAGCACCCGTCGTTCAACCCCAATTTCTATCACAAGAGCAATAAGAGAAGATGATTATCGCTGAACAATACGTCAAGGGCAAGCGCGACGAGGCGAGTTGCGAAGACGGCATAGTGGTGACAAAGGGCTTCGTGGCTGTCATCGACGGCAGCACAAGCAAGGGCTTGAGGCGCGTGGACCCCACCAAGAGCAATGGACGCTATTGCATGGAGACCGTGGCGGATTATGTCAGGCACATGCCCGATGACATCTCGCTCGATGCTTTCTGCGAAGGCATAACGCGCGCAATCCATGACATCTATATCGCCCACGGACTGGCTGGAAAGGAAAATCAAGACCCCCTCGCGCCAGTGGATAGACTGTGCGCCTCGGCGGTGATATACAGCCAGAAGCGGCAGGAGGTGTGGATGATTGGCGATTGCCAGTGCATCGTCAATGGAAAACTTCACACCAACGGCAAGCCTTCCGAGGCGGCTATTGCCCGCAAGAGGGCTGCGGCGTTCAACGCTTTGGTCATCCGGCACCCCGACATGACAGACCATGGAGAGCTCGTCCACGACTACGCGCGCGACAGCGTGCTGCCCGACCTCGTGAGGGCGATGGACGGCGAAAACAAGACCTATGCCGTGATAGACGGGTACCCTATCTATCGCGACGGGATAAAAACAATAAAGGTGGACGTGGGCATCGAGGGCAACGCCTCTGCTGGCATCGCAGCAAGCGACATCGTGCTCGCATCCGACGGCTATCCCTTCCTTTGCACCACACTGGAGAAAAGCGAGAGAAAGCTCAAGAGGCAACTCGACACCGACCCATTCAACATCGGCGAGTTCAAGGCCACGAAAGGCTTCATGCGCGGCAACGCCTCGTTTGACGACCGTGCCTACGTGCGCTTCTCGCCAAGCCCTGCCCAACGCTATTTTCTCACGCTGAGCTTCGACGGCACGGCATATCACGGGTGGCAGATACAGCCAAACGGCATGTCGGTGCAAGAGAGGCTGCAAGACGCGCTCACAAAGATTCTAAGGCGCAAGATTGACATAACGGGAGCCGGAAGAACCGACGCTGGCGTGCACGCGCGCACCATGGTGTGCCATTTCGACGACATCAAGGGTCGCGATTGCCAGCAGTTGCTCTACAGGCTCAACCAGTTGCTGCCCAGCGACATAGCCTGCCGCGAGTTGCTGCCAGTGAGCGAGAGCCTCCACGCGCGGTTCTCCGCCGTGAAGCGCACCTACCGCTATTTCATCCACACCGCCAAGGATCCCTTCGCGCGGCATTTCTCCGTGGAGACCCACTATCCGCTCGACTTCCCACTGATGAACGAGGCGGCGGAGGCCCTCACGCGCGTGACCGACTTCAAGGCTTTCTGCAAGGCGGACAACGACGCTCGCACCACCATCTGCCACGTCACCACGGCGCGCTGGGTGCGGACCTCCCCCACCGAGTGGTATTTCGAGATAAGTGCCGACCGCTTCCTGCGCAACATGGTGAGGGCTGTCGTCGGCACATTGTTCGACGTGGGTCGTCACCGTGTCACCATGGCGGCGTTTCGCGACATCATAGCCCATGGCACGCGCTCCGACTCGGGCGAGTCGATGCCAGCCAAGGGGCTCTTCCTCTGGGACGTGGAATACTAACGTGACAATGACATCGTGACTTCCTGACCGCGCTGATTGTCGAACATCGAGTGGATGTCAACCATCTTCTCCCACGTGTTGGCACCGACCTTCTTTATCCAGTTGGCCTTTTTCCACACCGATACCATCTGCGTCAGGCAATGCTTGTTGGCTCCAGGCTTCTGCTTTTGCAGGTCGTCGCGCGTGAACTGCTGTGGCAGATTGTCAAACACGTTGCCGTTTTCGGTGTTCCGCTGTTGTTGCTCGCTGGCCTTGACGGTGGTATCGTAATATTTCTTGGCGAGCAAGCGCATTTGGCAGCGGAAGACATATTCGGTCATCAGCGTGGCAAAATCCACCACGTTCCTTGTTTCCTTTCTGCCCGAGAGCAGATAGACCACCGCGGCGCATCGGAAGCCTATCACCGCGGCGCGGCGGCGGAAGTAGTCGGCGGCATCATCGCACGAGGCTTTCGCCATGATGCGTTTCTCCTCGTCCCACTCAGCGAGGGCAGCTGAGACGCGAGACAGCCTCACGATGTCTTTGGCAGCATACAGCTTCTCCACGGCGGCTGAGATGTGCTCCAAGTTCTTGGCTGACAGCGGCGGATACTTGATGATGGGCTGGAAGCTGGTGTCTGGCATCTCGGAGAAAAGCACGCGAGAGGCGAGGCCGCCCTCCAGCGTATCGCCTTTGAAAAACTGGTCGAAAGCACCGTAGGTGCCCGTGACAGACCAGTTGTAGTGGAGCTTCACTGAGACGCTCACCGAGTCAGTGGAATAATAGTCTTGCCCGAACTCGCCGCCGTCGAATGCCACGGTGTATGCCGCGCGCTTGTTGGCCCATTGTCCGCGATTGTTAGTGTTGGCCACTGCCGCAAGCTCCTCGCAAAAGCTGAAGAGCGTGTGACCCTTCGCGTTTTTCGCGCGGTTCAAGAGCTGGGACAAGCTGGTGGTGAAGGGTATCCTTGGCTTGAAGACGTGAGGGTCTTGTGGAGCCTTCTCGTTGGCCTTGCGCGTCTTGCACTTCTCCCGATACTCATCTTCCTCCTTGCTGGCCTTGTCCGAAATGTCGTCTATCTTTTTCAACCATGGCTCCATGCGCTTGGCGCAAATGCCCTTTCCGCTCGCGGACGGACCAACGATGGCAGACATCAAGCCAAGGCGTTGGATACTGCCGTCGCGGTATTCCGCGCTTACGCCGTCGGCATAGGCGGCTGCAAGGGGGAGCACGGTGCAAAGCACGGGCATCTTCATGTTGTCGGGCAGGCCCGTGACCGTGTCGCTCAAGCCCTTGGGCAGACACTTGATTATCTCAGCGCAAAGTTGCTGTTGCTGCTTTTCCCTCGTTTCCTCAGCCTCTTCCGCCGCTTCTTCGGTCGCTTCAGCCGTGGCTTTCGATGACAAGCCGAGGCAGTCCACGCGAATCTTCGCGAGCTGCCGAGACAAGGGCGCGCTGGGGTCGAGATACTTGCCGTAGAAGTCGCAGATGAGAGCCTGGCTGTCGGCTTCGCCGCGGAAGGACGGTATGCGGCTTGCCACCACTTGCCGCATGAGAGCCTGTGGCACGACCTTGCAAATTCCTGTCGAGAGGATGGCGATCAGGTTGTTGTGGCGATGCCCGGCGATGTCAATGCCTCGTGGGTTCAAGCGTGCCATGTCGGAGCACGCCCGGTCGAATATCTCCTCGGCTTGCTCCAGGGTCATCTGGTCTTGGATGGAGGCTGTCGAGGGTTGGGAATTTGCTGATGACTGGGAAACTATTGAGGGTCGGTTGTCGGTTTGCGGTGATGATTGGTCAGTAGCGGTTTGGGTGGCTTGTGGTGTTTCTGCGCGATGAAACAGCAGGTCAAGGTCGATATACAAGAAATATCCGCGCGGCACGGCAAACGAGCATCGAGTGATGTCTTTCACCGCCTTGTCGTATCCCTCTGGCACCCTTTGGTCATCGGCGAGGTGAAGCGCGTTGAATATTCGCTCGTTTGCTTCGGCCCGTGTCTCGCCGCCATTGAGCTCGTATATGACATGGATGCCTTCGAGACTTGGGGAGATGTGTGCCGCGGCGATGCCGAGCTCTTTCTCGTGGCCTTTTATCTTGTCGGCGTAAATCTCCCGAGGGTCGGCTGCCAAGTGGTCAAGGTCGAGAGTGGCAAGGCCGGATGGCTGAATGTCGGCTGCCTTGCGCTCACCGGTAGTGGAATGGCCACCGAAGACAAACGTGGGCAAGGCTTTCTTCTTCTTGCCTTTCAAATCTTCATATTTGGCTGGCGACATGAGGCCCTGCTTCATTTCCTGCCGTGCCTCCGCTATGTCGTCGCATAGCTTTTTCACTTTCGGAGAGTCGATAATAGCGTGAAACTCCGCTTCATCGCACAAGCGCGTGGATGCGCTGATTGAGACTTGGCAATCAAAGTGCCTGGCGACAACATTTGTGACGACATTTGTGACAACATTTGTGATGACATTTGTTGGACGATTGCTTTCATGTTTACTATCCATGAGAATGTTTAGGTTTTTGCCCATGATGGGCGTTTACACAAATATACGTAAGAGCGTAATAATATTTTCCGTTGACCCTTACGCGTAGGGATTTTCCCTCCTTTCGCTTGCAAAGTTAAATAAAATATATGAACTGTGCAAGCGTTTTGCTCAGCCCTCAATCGCCCATTCGTGTGACTTGCTGTCTATTAGTTACATAGACCCTAAGAGTTAAAGCAAGGCTTTATTGTGGTAAGTCCTTACAGTGGTCATGAAATCATAATAACGAGTCACGAAGTCATGGTCATGAGTCACGAAGTCACGCTCATTTTATCACGATAAGGTTTCCACGCCTTCTTCAAATGTGGAGCGTGTGAAGATAAAATTTAATGTAACATTATAATAATGTGCGCGCGTACATTATTATAAATGAAGACGGTTTCTGTTATAATGTCAGCCGTTTGCTTTCATGCTTATATGCCATGCCCTTATCGCTTGTATCGCATTCTCTTCTCACTTGTATGCCACCCCCTTGTCACTTGTATCGCACGCCCATCTCACTGCCGACGCGTTTGCCGTGGCTTGTCATTGTCTTGTCGCGACATTGTTAGCCCGCGTTTTCCTATCGTGACAAAATGACCGTGATTTTCGTGATTTTTTTACCATGGATAATTTTGATTTTTACCACAAGGCAACTTTACCCGCTATACCTAAGTCGATAGTTGCAGTGACTACTCCAAGCGCTTTGAACACTCTTTTCATAGTTGGGATAGTGATGCTGTAACCTCTTTCCAATCTTGAGATTTGTGCCTTTTTCACTCCAATACGCTCACCAAGTTGTTCTTGTGTCAAGTTCTGTTTTAAACGAGCTTTCTTGATTGCTTCGCCCAATCTATAGGCATGCAAAGCTTCATCCACATCACTCTCAAAAGCATCACGTTTTGGAGTGCCTACTTTGCCGAAATGCTTGTCAAGCACATCGTCCAATGGGGTAAGATTCATCTGTGCCATAATCACTTGTTTTTGAAATATTCCTTTCTTATTGCCTCTGCTTTTGCTATTTCCTTTCTTGGCGTCTTTTGGGTCTTTTTTATGATGCCGTGAGTGGCAATTACTAACGTTTCTGTGTCGTTGTCCCAAAAAGCAAACAGGCGATAAGCGGTTTTGTTATACAATGTACGAAACTCCCATATCTCCGAGTTCTCCAACTTCTTGAAAAGTTCCTTGTTGCGATCTCCACCTGCAACACGCTTAATGTTGTAGTAAATCTTGTAAGATACAGCTTCGGGTAAACTCTCAATAAAGTTTTGTGCCTCGTCTGTCAAGACAAGTCGGAAGATATTTTGTGCCATACATTATCTTTTTGTGCAAAGGTAAAGATATTGTTTCATAAAGAAGAAACATTCGCCGCTTAAAAAACATAATTAACACAAAAAAAGGTCGCGCCTGTGCTTTTAGCATGGACGCGACCCTCCTTAATCTCGAGTTATCTGAAAAAATCTTTATCCTATTTCAGCCACACACCCTTGTTATTCTTCCTCCGCTGGCTCGTCGGCAGGCTTGAGGTTGGTGTAGACGTTTTGCACGTCATCGAAGTCCTCAAGCTTCTCCACCATCTTGTCGATGGTCTCGCGCTGGTCGGCTGGAATGTCGGTGAGGTCGTTGGGGATGTAGGTGAACTCGGCGGAGGTAATCTCGTAGCCGTTGTCCTCAAGGTATTTCTGTATGTCGCCGAAGCTCGTCGGTGCCCCGTAGATGGTCACCTCGCCCGACTCCTCGTCGGTGTCGTACTCGTCTTCCACTCCGAAGTCGATGAGGTCGAGTATGAGCTCGTCCATCTCGGTGTCGGCTTTCGGCTTGAACGAGAACACGGCCTTGTGGTCGAAGAGGAACGACAGTGAGCCCGTGGTGCCAAGGTTTCCGCTGAACTTGTTGAAGACCGACCTCACGTCAGCCACGGTGCGCGTGGTGTTGTCGGTGAGGGTGTCCACGAGGATGGCCACTCCGTGAGGTCCGTATCCCTCGTAGGTCACCTCCTTATAGTCTGACTGATCCTTGCCCATGGCGTTCTTTATGGCGCGCTGGATGTTGTCCTTAGGCATGTTCTCGCGCTTGCAGGTGGCTATGATGGCGCGCAGGCGTGGGTTGTTCTCGGGCTCGGGTCCGCCAGCTTTCACGGCAATGGCAATCTCCTTGCCCAACTTCGTAAACGTGCGGGCCATGTGGCCCCATCTTTTCAGCTTTGTAGCCTTACGGTATTCAAATGCTCTTCCCATTGGTGATTATTTGTTTTTTTCTTTTGTTGTTTCTTTTCTTTTATGCCTATCGAGCCAATAGCTTTATCTCAGCTCGGCTCCCAGCTGCTTGGTGAGATTGGCGATGAGCTTTTGCATCATGGCCTCTATCTGCTTCTCGGAGAGGGTCTTCTCCTCGTCCTCGAACACGAAATTGACGGCGTAGCTCTTCTTGCCAGCAGGCAGGTTCTTGCCCTGGTACACGTCGAAGAGCGTCACGCGGCGCAAGAGCTTCTTCTCGGTCTTGCGGGCTATCTGCTCTATCTGCGCGAACTCCACGCTGTCGTCCACGAGAAGGGCGAGGTCGCGGCTCACCGACGGATACTTGGAGAGCTCCTTGAACTCCACCTTGTTCTTCTTCGTCAGCTTCACTATCGCGCTCCAGTTGAGCTCGGCGTAGAACACGTCTTTCTCCACTCCGCACTCGTGCGCCACTTTTTTGGCGAGCTTGCCATACTCGGCGAGTACGGCACCCTGCCTTGTCTTCAGCTGAAGGCCGTAGGCGAAGAGGTTGTTCGTGGTCTTCTGCTCCACGGCGAGGCCGGCTGGCAGTCCGGCGCGGCTGAGGATGTTGTCCACGTAGGCCTTGAGCTCATAGAACGAGGTGTCCTCGTCGGCGTGCGCCCATGACCCCTCCACACGCTTGCCCGTGAGCCACAGGGCGATGTGGTATTGCTGGGTGTAAGCCTTGATGGGCGCGTCGTGGTCGTCTTTCTCGGGGGCGTAGTGGTACACGTTGCCCACCTCGAAGAAGCGCAGGTTCTCTCGCTTGCGGTTGATGTTGCGTGCGAGCGACTCCAGTCCGCCGAAGACGAGCGTCTGGCGCATCACGCCAAGGTCGGTAGACAGCGGGTTCATTATCTTCACGGTGTTGGCCCATGGATAGGCGTTGAGCTCGTCCTTGCTGTAATATGCCTCCTTGGTGAGCGAGTTGTTCAGAATCTCGTTGAAACCGCAGCCCACGAGCTGCTCCGACACGATGTTCTCCAGCTTGTGCTCCTTGTCCTCGTCGTTCTCGGTGGTGAGCGACGACTTGAGCTGCGTGGGTATCTCCACGTTGTTGTATCCGTAGATGCGTAGTATGTCCTCCACCACGTCGCACGGGCGTTTCACGTCCACGCGATAGGCTGGCACGGTGAGGTCGAGACCCTCGGCATCCTCCTTGTTTATCTTCATCTCAAGGCTGGTGACGATGCTCTTTATGGTGTCTGCCCCGAGCTTCTTGCCAATCAGTCGGTCGCAATACTCATAGTTGAGACGCACGTCGAAGTTTGGCAGCGGCTGTGGGTACACGTCCTTTATCTGCATTGATACCTTTCCCCCTGCCAGTTGCTGGCAGAGTATGGCTGCTTGCTTGAGCGCGTAGATGGTGCCGTTGGGGTCCACGCCGCGCTCGAAGCGGAAGCTGGCGTCGGTCGACAGCCCGTGATGTCGCGCGCTCTTGCGAATCCACGTGGGGTGGAAGTATGCCGACTCGAGCACCACGTTTCTCGTGGTCTCATAGGTTCCCGAGCCCTTGCCGCCGAATATTCCGGCTATGCACATGGGCTCCTCGGCGTTGCATATGCTGAGGTCGTGCTCGCCCAGGGTGTGCTCCACGCCGTCGAGCGTGACGAACTTGGTGCCCTCCGGTTGCGTGCGCACCACGATCTTGTGGCCTGTCACCTTGTCGGCGTCGAAGCAGTGCATTGGCTGCCCGTAGGCCATCATGATGTAGTTGGTGATGTCCACTATGTTGTTTATCGGTCTCAGGCCGATGGCGGTGAGCCTGTCTTGCATCCACTTCGGGCTTTCCTTCACGTCGCAGTCGGTGACGCTCAGGCAGGCGTATCTCTTGCACGCCTCGGTGTTCTCTATCTCCACGTTGATGGGCATGTCCTCGTTGTCCACGTGGAACTGTGAGCAGTCGGGCCTGTGTAGGCTCGTCTTGTATCCGCGCTGCGTGAGCCACGCGTAGAGGTCGCGTGCCACTCCGTAGTGTGAGAGCGCGTCGGCGCGGTTGGCGGTGATGTCGATGTCGATGACCCAATCGCTGTCAAGGTGGTAGTAGTCGGCGGCTGGTGTTCCCACCACCGCGTCTTCGGGCAGCACGATGATGCCGCTGTGGTCGTTTCCCACGCCAATCTCGTCCTCGGCGCAAATCATGCCGAAGGAGTCGATGCCGCGCAGACGGCTCTTCTTGATGACGAACTCCTTGTCGCCGTCGTAGAGCTTGCAGCCGAGGTCAGCCACTATCACTTTCTGTCCGGCTGCCACGTTTGGCGCTCCGCAGACAATCTGCTGTGGCTCGCCCTTGCCCAAGTCGACGGTGGTGACGTGCAGGTGGTCACTGTTGGGGTGTGCCTCGCAAGTGAGCACTTTTCCCACGTATAGGCCTTTCAAGCCTCCCTTGATGGCCTCGACCTCGTCGAGGGCGTCCACTTCAAGACCTGTGGAGGTCAGCGCGTCGGCTGTCTCCTGGGGTGTAAGGTCGAAATCAACGTAATCCTTAAGCCACTTATATGATATTTTCATTTTTAATGATTGATATTTTCTGCAAAATTAATAATATTCTGTGAGCCAAGCAAAACTACTCGCGTTTTTCTTTATCGTGAGGCGTGGTAATGGCCAATCTGTCGAGTATGAACTGCTTTATGCTGGTTTGCGGCATCGTGGGCATGATGGCGTGCCGTGTGCCAGCCCCGTATGCCACGAGCGCGGTGTGGTCCACTCCTCGCGAATAGCCGTGGTCGCCACCCTTGCGCGGTCTCACGATGTCGCCCTCTCGCGCGTTTGACACGTCCACTCCAGCCACTGGCTCGATGGCAAGAGCAACCTTTGGGTCGCACCCCAGGCGCGTGAGCTCGTCGCGGCGGATGACGCGGAAGTCGGCTTTCACGCTGTCGGGCAGGTCGGCGAGCAGCTTCTCCACCCTCTTGAGGGTCTTCGTGTCTGTCGGCTTTTTGAGATAGAGGAAGCTCATGGCTCCCGCCCCGTGGAAGCAAGCCTTCCAGTCGGTGCCATATTCCTTGCCCAACAGTCCGGCTCTCACGAGAAGCGTGTTGGGAGCCAACTGGCGGTTCACGTCCACGAAGCCATGGTCGCCCGTGACGATGACCAGCGTGCTGTCAAGCAGGGAGTGGTCGCGCAGGTTGTCGAGGATGATGCCCACGGCGGCGTCTGCCGACTCCACGGTGCGGCGCGTGCGCGGCGTGTTGAGCCCAGTCTGGTGCTGGGCGTAGTCGGTCGTTATGAGGTGGATGGTGAGCAGCGTGGGACGGTAGTGGTTGACGATGTAGTTTGCCATGTAAGCCTCCCTCGCGTCGCGGTTGATGGAGCCGGCGGTGAAGTTCTCGTCGGAGAGCCTGCCCGTGGCATGGAGCTCAAGGGTGTCGAGCAGACCCTTTGGCGAGCAGTTTTGCCGCAGGAAGACCATCTGGTCGGTGCCAGGCTTGATGGACCAGTATTCGGGCACGTTGTACTTGATGTGCCTTGATCCGGTGGACACTGGCCAGAAGAGCGACGCCACCGTGCCTCCCCTGTCGCTCACCGCCTGCCACAGCGTCTCCGCCTTTATGGAGTCGGCATACCAATAGCTTATGGTTCTCGGGGCGTTGCCCATGAAGGGCGCGTTATAATATATGTGGTGTTCGGCGGGCAACTTGCCCGTGATGATGGTGGTGTGCGACGGGTAAGTGGCGGCAGGCGTGACACCCTTTATCCAGTCGACGTAGAGTCCCTCGGCCTTCATCTGCTTGAGGTTCTCCGTGGGCATGGCGGGGTCGGTTATCATCTCTCCTCGCATGCCGTCGATGGTGATGAGGATCGCGTGGGTGGCTTTTTTGGGTTGTGCCGAGAGCGGTTGTGCCAATAGTGGCGCGGGCATGGCGAGCAAGGCCATGGCCAAGGTCTTAATGGAAGAAAGGCGCGACATATTCAGAGTGCTTGTT
>DAINOS010000049.1:0-14716 GCA_036743855.1 Prevotella sp.
CTCATCCATGAGCAGCATTGCTTCACCGGTTGCGCCGGAACGAATATCCTCCGCATCCTCCCCCCATTGGTCGTGACCAAGGAAAACGTGGACGACTTCATCGGTCGCCTGGAGACGGTGCTCAACGAATTATAGAAAGTGAAAGTCAATTCAATAGCTCTTCAACCATATATACGACTTATAAAAGACTATAGAAAGAATCAAAAGAAAAGCGGCAGCCAAAAACACATTGGCTGCCGCTTTTGCTGTTTCAGAGAAATGCTAAGTGACAAGATTACTTTTCCCCGTCATCTTCCTCGCCCAACAGCTCTAACACTTTGTCGTTGAACGACTTGGCATATGGATTGCCATTCAATACCGGTGATAGAGCCTTCATAAGGCGCTGGTCGTAAGCCTTGTCGAGAATGGGCAGGAAATCGCGCTCCAGTACATAAGGCGTCACGGGAGAATCGTTGTGTTCGAGGACTAAGCGCAGTCGTGCTTCCAACTTGGATATTTCGTTCAAGTCCTTACGCTTGGATATGGCTTCATATTCATCATAAAGCTGCTTGTCTGCCGTCGTGGTGGCCTTGAACGGCTCCATTGCCACGGTCGTGGACTTGGTAGCGGTCTTTCCAGCTTTCGCCTTGAAAGGCTTGCTCAAGATGTCCTTCACGGTGTTGACAAGTTCCTCGCCACGCAGGTTGAATTTCACCACGTTGCCGGCAGGGTCTATGAGCACAGTATGAGGCACGCCGCGCACATTGTATAGGCGTATGATGTCAGACGACCACGCCTTGAGAGTTGAAACGTGAATCCAGTTTTTGTCGGTCATTTGCTGCTTGGCTATGCAGTTTACCCAGTCGGCCTGCTTGCTGTCTATGGAATAGCTTAGCACCTTGAAGTTGTTTTTGCCCTTGGCCTCCACCAAAGCCTGTTTCACGAAAGGAATCTCGCGGCGGCAAGGCGCGCACCACGAAGCCCAGATGTCGAGAAACACGTATTTGCCCCGCAACTGCGAAAGCGACAATGACTTGCCATCAATGGTTCGGGCGGTGAAGTCGGGCGCGGGGCTCCCTTCCGTCATCTCGCTTGAAAGCAACTGGTTCTCCAATTCCTTGTAGATAGGATGCTTGCGCATGCGCTCTGGCAAAGCCGCCATGAACACGTCGTGCAGGTATTGCGGCTTGAACATGTAATAAAGGTCATACTTCAAAATGAAAAGGCTTGCCTCGCTATTGATGTTTTTCAAGAAATAATCCATCACGTCGGCCTTGTAGTACACGCCATTGGCGTTGAACAGCGCGCTATGGTAAGGCATATACTTGCGGTCGTCGCTGACAATGCTGTCGGGCAACGAAGCTCGCAACTTATCTATGCTCTTTTTGGAATCATTGGCGTTCTTTGCGTGGAGCATGGCATAACCGGCAAAGACATCGTTATTCTTAGTGCCGTAAGCCTTTGCCCCTACGGGGAAATGGCCATCAAACGGCTGAAACTTTATGTTGCCTGGCTCAAGGAGAAACTGAGCCACGCCATTGTCGAAGCCGGTAATCATGGCCGCTTCGACAAATTCCGGGGCTGTGCCCTCGAAATGGAAGCGGCGGTTGTTGACAACGGCAGAGTCGGCCAATATCTCCTCACCATTGACAATGCGCTTCAGATAAACCTTCTTTATGGCCTGTGGCGTGTAGCGCAAACTGTCGCGGGTCAGTTCGCCATCGATGGTATAGCGGCGCGACGACTGTGCCATGCAGGTTGCCGCTCCCAGCCATGCCAATGTTAAAATAACTATTTTTCTTTTCATATTTTGTTCTTGTTTTGTGGGGTTTGTTGTCTTGTTATTGTCCCAACCTCTCTTTCAAGAAGTTGGCAAGAGCCTCACCACGGATATTCGTGGCGATGATGTGGTTTTCGGCATCGAGTATGAAAATGGCAGGCACGGCTTTCACGTCGTAGGTGCGTGCCACGTCACACTTCCAGCCTTGCAACGAGCTGACGTTTATCCAGGGGAGCGCGTCGTCGCTCACCGCTTTTTCCCAGCGTGCGCGTACGTTGTCCAACGACACGCTCACAATCTCAAGTCCCTTGTCGTGGTATTGCTCGTAGAGCTTCTTCAGCGAGGGGTTGTTAAGACGGCATGGACCGCACCACGATGCCCAAAAGTCAACAATTTTGACCTTGGCTTTCACCTTGCTCAAGGTCGTCATGTTGCCTTTAAGGTCAGGCAACGTGAAGTCGGGTGCCATGCGACCTTGCGACACCTTCTCCATGCGTTGAATCCTTTGCAGCATTATGCGGCCGCTTGGCGTGTTTTTCGCGCCAACACCCATTTGGTCATATAGGCGGCGTGTGTCGGTAAGGTTCAGCTCTGCCCTCAGCGCGTTGTCGTTGTAGGTATAGGCCGTGATAATGTCGTCGTGACGGCTCAGAAACTCGTGGGTCTCCGCGTTTATCCGTTCCTCAAGGTTTCGCAAGGAGTCGTTCACCGCGCTCGCGCTACGAAACTTGTTGGCGGCACGCATGGCTTCATAACGCCCCCTCATGGCCTTGGCCTTGGCGTGCAATTCGGCTGAACGTTTGGAAAAAGCCACCCATTCATCTTGCAACCTACCGCCTTTTATGTAAGCGCCGTCGCCATCGCGGAGTAGGGCCTCGTAATTGGTGCCAGGCTCGGCAATAAAGTCAAAACCGCCACCATAGCCTTTCACCACAAGTCGTGCCATGACAGGCTCATGCACCTGTGCCTTGAGCACGAACTTGGGCGACTTGAAGTCGGCAAAGCCAAGCGTGTCGACCTTGCTCTCGCCAACTTGCGCCACCAAGACGAGCCGTCCGCTCTTTATGCCCTCTATCTTGCCCGATATGGTAATGGAAGATTGCGCCTGGGAGTTGAACGCACCGCCCGCCAAGGCGAGCAGAGAGATGAATATGAAACGTAGAATCATGATTATTGACTATCTTTGCTGAATGAGTAAACATGAGCGAACTGCAAGTCGATGATGCGCCCGAAAGCGTTGCCATCGGCATCCTTGTCGCAGAAGATGCTGAAAGAATCATCAACGTCGGCAGCCTGGGTCAATTTTATCTCCGCCACGGCACCATTGTCGCCCTTGTTCATGCCTATGCTGAGATACAGCCCGAGGTCACCAAAGTTTGAGGAGAACGAGCTGTTGCTAGCCGCATTTTCCGTGCGGAACTTTATCACGCTCACCGTGTAGCCCACGGGCGCGGTGTAGACCACCTGCTCATCGCCATTGGAAAGGTTGTGGCGTATCACGCAATCGTCCTTGGCATAGAAAATATAGTTGGTTGAGAACCAAGGGTTATACGTTATGCTCGACAAGTTGGAGCCTGGATGGAAGTCGGTGAGTTGCTTTCCCGTAATGGTGAAGGCACTCTCCGATGAATCGTCGCCGCCTTTGCCGTCCTTGGCCTTCGCGCCTTTGCCGCTCGCGGTTGGCGTAAGCTCATAGAGATAGAAGTTGTCGTCGGAGTCCTTGAATATGAACTGAGGCTTGGCATCAGGGAAAAACTCAGAATGGGAGGAAATAAACGCGTAAACAGCCGTTTTGCCCACAGGTGTCAAGGTGCCGAGAGAGCTGAAGTCGACCTTGGCATCGTTCACGGCATTGTTGCTGTGAGGAGGGCTCTGAACATAATCGTTGAGGTTATATGGGAACCAGTCGCTATTCGATTGATACATGAAGCGGTTGTTCTTGGCATCCCACAATACATAGTAATCGTTTGAGACCGTGGCGGCCGTCACGCGGTAATCGCCTGGCCTTAGCGACTCTTCGGCATCCTCGCCAGGAATGGTGAAATAAGGTGCCCACTTGCCAATGTAGAACTGTCCATCGCGCGAGAGCACGCACTTAAACACATTGAATGTTTCGATGTTGCCAACCTCAAATACCTTACTCGCCACAAACGAAGAAGAACCTGCCGGTACCAGCGGAACGTTGTAGGCTTCCAAGCCTTTGAACACGTTGTATGTGGTTCCCCTGCCATTTGACTTAAACACCATAAGCCCATTGACCTCTGGCGAATAGCAGGAGGTGTAGCCCAACTTCACGGCATTGGAGAAAGGATTGTCCGTCGCCGTTGGCTTCGCGGTCTTATAAGCGTCGCTACGGCTTTCAAGCTTTGTGCCTATTCTCTCCACGTTGCCCAAGAACGTCTCGCCGCCCTTTTGGTGTAAGAAGAACAGACTGTTCTTGAAAAGCAGTCGCGTCTTGACATTCAGCTTGGCATAATAATCGAGGTCGGTAGTCTTGTCTTTCACTGCCATTATGACGCTATAGTTGCGGTCTGTGTTGGCAGGAAAGTTCAAATCCAAGTAGCCTTTTGTGTGCAAAGTGTCACGCACGGTAGTCTTGACCTCCTTGCCCGTCTTAGGGTCACGCTCCGTCTTGCTAAACGCCGTGAACCACGAGAAGTCGAGGTTGTCGTAGTTGTCTGCCAAGGTCTGGTCCAGCTTCGCCTCAACTCTCTGCACCTTGTCGTCGGTCATTGGCATCTGAACCTCTATCACCTTGCCCGACAAGCCATCGTAGGCCGCTGGCGTGTATGCCACGTTGTCGATGTCGACCTTGTTCATGGTGTCGAAATGGTAATCGTAATTACCCTTGTCCTCATAGCAAGAAGTGAGCAACAGGGCACCCAATACCACATATATTGTCTTTTTCATAATTGTCGTTTAATTAGAAACTCATTTACTTTTCTTTGACATCGCCTTGGTCATTGCTTTCGCCTTTTCCATGGCCTTTGCCTTTAGCTTTGCGTTGACCGAGGGTGCCGGCACGTTGTCGGGAAACAGGCTGGGCTCTTCCTGCTTGAACATCTGGTAGAATTGGTAAATCACCTCTTCGCCATAATACGTCCAGTCGATGTTGGCGTCCGTGTCCCACATGGGCACGTTCTCCATGGTCGCGTCGTCCCACTGCAACTTGACAGGGAACAACAGGAAGGGCTTGAAATCGCTTCCCTTCTCGTGGCTCGCAATTTGGAGCATCTTCTTGTATTTTTGCTCCGAGTAAGCACCATAATATTTATCAATCAATGGCTTTGTCAGACTGTTAGTCCAAAAGGCGGGTGCCACTATGTCGTAGTCGATGCCATCTATCATCGGAACGGAGAACGCCGAGTTCAATCCCCAATAGTTGTAGCCTTGCTCAAACTCGTTGTTGTAGTTCTCAAGCATAAGGCGCACCGCGCCCTTGTTAGACTCTTTCAACACAGCCTCATCCGTGGAGCCAAACACCTGCTCTTCGTTTTGCGTGGTCACGCCAAGGCTGGAAGCCAATGTGCCGAAACCGTAACCGTCGTAGTATCCGAAGTACTTGTCTTGCAAGTCGCCCCAATAGTCGGGCTGATTGTAAGCGTCATAAAACAATGTGCCATCAAGGAAAGGAATGTCATAGGCAATGGGCTCACCGGGGTGGGACTTGTGCCATTCGCGCACGGCGTTGACAAGCGTGGGGTTGTACTTGTTAGTCTGCGTGTAGCTGTCGTCATCGCAGAAGCCTGTCTTCCCCAACGTCTTGCATATGAACTTGAACTTGTCGGCTGTCCAAGGGCCGTAATAGTCGTTGTTCCAGTTTGATGGCTGCTCAAAAGATTCCTTGGAGTAGATTATGAAACCGTCGAAATCCTTCATGCTCTTGTCGCCCTGCTCAAAAGTTATCTTCACGGCATAGGTAGTGTCTTCTTGGTCGGGACATTCCACTGCTACTTTGGCTACAGTCTCATACTCGCCAGCCTTGACCTCCACGTCGGGCAACGTGACCTTCGCCTCCTTGTATCCCTCCACGGGCTCAGCCTTGAGCTTGATGGGCGTAGTCTGGTCGGACATGTGGCCCAGCAGCTTGATTCTGATTGGCACATAGCCCACCTTAGCCTCTGTGAGGATAGAGTCGGCAAAATTGATGGTGGAGCTCAAATCATCCTTGGAGTCGTATCCGAAGTAGAATCCGTCAGACTCGCTTCCAAACAAAGTGGGGTCTTCATGGCTGCAAGCGGAGAATATCCCACACAATGCCATCAAGACCATTATATATGTTATACTGATACGTGATTTCATGATTTCATGATTATTCGTTTGAAGTGTTGTTTGATTCCTCATTGGTCCAGCCGTATTCCTTTTCCCTGTCGGGCAATGGGAACACATAACGCTGCTCACTCATCCTTACCGTCGCCTCAGTGTTGACATCGTGAGAATAGTCGAGGCCCTTGATGGCGTGACGCTTCAGGAAATAGAAATATTGCCCCTCGGCATAAAACTCCTTGCGGTATTCCTTGCTCAAGGCATCAACACGCGCGTTATCGGACGTGAAAGTGCCGTAGGCGTTGGAGTTGGATATGCCACGGCGGTTGCGCACCGTATTGATGTACTGTGGGGCGGTGTCTAACGACGACATCTCGCACAAGATGTAATACATCTCCGGCAGACGAATCAAGGGAATGAGGGCATTGTCGTTTTTTATGTATTTGCGGCTGATGACACGGCTCACACCATCGTAGACCAAGAACCCCGCTCCACGTCGCGCGCGGAAGTCAGCGTCGCGCTCGTTGCCCTCGGCCTCAAAGATGCGCTTATAGTTGGCAAGGCTCAACCAGTATTGCGTGGTAAAGTCGGGACCTTCAGAAAAATAAGAAGAGAAGTTGTCGCTCATCTTATACTTGTTCACACCGAAGAGCGTCTCGTCGAACTGGGCGGGGTCATTGGAATTGGATGTCTGCAAGGTCAGTCCACAGTGGTTTATCACCTCCTCGGCCGCGCTTATGGCATCCTGGGCATTGCCCGCATAGCAATTCACGCGTGCCTCAAGTGCCTTTACGGCATAGTAGTTCATGCGGAAGCGGCGGTCGTTGCCTTTAAGGCTCACCGACTTCTCTTGGGCAAGGTATGTCTCGGCCTGCTTGAGGTCTGTGAGAATCTTTCCTACCACGGCCTCAGCCGAGAGGCGTGGCTGCTTGCTATTGTTGGCCACCAAGCGATACGGAATGCTCAGGCTCGACTTGCCTGCCTGGTAATTCATTGGACCCCATCCGCGCAACAGGTCGAAATGGAGAAAGGCGCGCAAGGCGTAGGCCTCACCATAATAAAGGTTGCGTGTCTGCTCGTCTTTCAGTACCTTCTGTCCGTTGCGGTCAAGCCACTTCAAGAAATTGTTGGTATTGGCAATCAGGTTGTAAGACTTCAACCAAATGGCAGCCAGCCTCGACTTGGTGGAATAACCGTCAGATGCTTGCTCATACTGATAGATGGCCTCGCGGTCGGTGGTGCCGTCGGGCACGTAGTCGTAGAGTTGGGCCAACTGGTCGACAAGCCCAAACGACAGGTCGCGGCCATAACTGTCGTCGTCGGTCATTGAAATGTATATGCCGGCGAGAGCACTCTCGAAACCCTCTGGAGTCTCGTAGAGCTCCTCTGCCTTGACATCCGTCTTGGCACTCACGTCAAACCAGTCGGAGCATGAGCTCATGCCAACGGCCAATAAGACGACGGCACCTAAATATATTGATTTTAATTTCATGGTGTTACCTCGTTATTATTATTTAAAGATGAGTGACATGGAGAGAGTGTAGGAGCGGGCGAACGGGTAGTCGAGGCCGCGTTCCATCTTAACGCGCGATATGCGGAAGAGGTCGTTCGTGGTGAAGTTGAGCGACAACACGTCTATATTCATCCTCCTGAGAAAGGCGAACTTCTCATAGCGCATACGGTAGCCAAGGCTCAGGGTAGACATCTTGAGCTCGTCGTCGTCCATGATGAAACGCGTGCTCTGCTCCGTTTGGCTTGCCGAGGCATCAAGTGAGAACTTCTTGAAATAAGTCACGTCGCCAGGCTTCATCCATCGGCTTGTCATTGCTCGACGGTCAAGGTTGTAGGCAATGTTGCGGTTTTCAATCTTGTCTACCAGCGTGGAGTTGTATACTATGCCACCCCACTTGTAGGTGAATCCCACGTTGAAGCTGAACTCCTTGTAGTTGAGCGAGCTGCTGAACGTTCCGCTCACCTTCGGGTTTGTGTCGCCCACGGGCACCTTGTCGTTGCTGTTCCACACAAAGGTCTTCTGCCCGTCGCGTGTAAGGAACACCTCGTTGCCCGTCACGGGGTCAATGCCCAATGAGCGCACGGTGAACAGCGTCGTGGTGGAATATCCTTCTTGCAGCACTGGCAGAGGCGCGCTCTTGGACGCGAGTTGCTGTTCGTTGATTTTCCGCAAGTATGCTGAGAGTTTGCGTATCTTGTTCTTGTTGTGGTTGGCGTTGGCGTTGACCGTCCAATAGAGTTGCTTGCGCACGTTCTGGTAGGCTATCACGTTGAGCGTAACGTCGAAACCCTGGTTCTGCAGCTCTCCGGCATTGATGTTTTGCGAGCTGAATCCCGTCGAGGGAGCCAAGTCGTATTGGGTCATCATTTGCCGCGTGATGTTATTGTAATAGTTGAACGTGGCGTTGATACGGTTCTTCCAGAAACCCACGTCCACGCCCAGGCTGAGCTGGTCGGTCTTCGCCCACTTGAGGTCAGGGTTGTTCAGTCCTTGCAACACGGCACCCAGCGAACCGAAGGAGTTGTAGGGTTTCATGGTGTTGGTGAAAGTATAGAACTCCATGGTCTCATACGGGTTAGAGCTTTGCTCGCCCGTGACACCGTATGTGGCACGGAACACGAGGTTGGATATTCTCCCCTCAAGCCATTTCTCACGATACGCGTTCCAGCGGACACCCGTGGACCAAAACGGCGTGAAGCTGTTGTTGGCATAGCGCGACGAGTTCTCCTCGCTCAGGTTGAAGTCGAACGAGTAGCGGTTGTCGTAACTGTAAGACACCTGGCCGATGAAGCTCATGGCACGCGAGAGAGCCTCCGAGCCACTGGGGTTGGTCGTCATCTTGTTGCCGAAGATGAAGTCGTCCATGTGGCGGTCGGGGTAACCCGTGGCGAAAAGGTTGACATAGTTGTTGCGATCCTCGCTCACCGTCCAGTTGGCAAACATGCTTATGAGGTGCTTGTCGATGGGCAGGTTGTAGTTGATGCCGAGATTGCTCGACCACGAGGTAGACTCACCGGTGTTTTTGGAATAGCTGCCCTTGAGCGTCTTGTCTGTCTCGTTGGCAAAGCTCGTGTGGTCGGCTGGCAAGAACTTCTCCGTGCGCGCCGTGCCACGTGTGTACTGCAACGCCTCTGTAAGGCGCAGGTTGTCGAGAATCATGTACTCGAAGTTGAGGCTGCTCGCTATGCTCAAGCTCCTTGAAAAGTCCTTGATTCCGATGTTTGAATTGTACAACGGATTGGTGACCGTGGTGCTGCCCGCGGCCGTGAAGTTGTCGAGTATTTGGTCGTAGGTGCCGTTGTCGTTCTTTATGCGATAGTAAGGGTTGGCCTGGCTGTAAGAGGAGAAAGAGCCATAAGGCGAATTGTTGCCCGATGTTTCCGACAGGTTGATATTCGCGCCTACGGTTACTCGGCGCTTGCGATAGGTCATGGAGAAGTCTACGCCTTTGGTGTTGTTTGACGAGCCTTTCATCACGCCTGGCATGAACGAGGCGTTGACACCAAGGCTGTACCTGAACACGTCGGTACCGCCAGCCGCTGTCAGGGAGTGGCGTGTTTGCACGGCCGTGCGCAATGGTTGAGAGAGCCAGTAAGAGTCCACCCCTGCCAGCACGTTGCGACGCAAGGTGTTGTAACGATTCATGTCGACCACGCTATTGGGATCGTATACGCCGGCCATCCATTCGGTTTGCAACTTCTCCGAGGCGTTCATCATGTTGTAGTCGGTCAAGTCGGGCGACTCAATGGTCATCGTTCCGTTGTAGTTGACCGACAACGCGCCATCGGGAGCCACCTTGGTGGAGATTACGACCACGCCGTTGCTCGCCTTTGAGCCATAGATGGCCGTGGCAGCGGCATCCTTGAGAATTGTCACCTCGTCGATACGCTCTGGGTCAAGCGACAGGATGCGTGTCATAGGCACGATAAAGCCATCGAGTACGAAGAGTGGGGTATTGGGGCGACTCGACACATTGTCGAGAAGCAAGTCCATGGAGTTCATGCTCGTGGTGGAGCCAAGCGACTGGTCGCCACGCATTTGAAACTCAGGTTGCGCGTTAGGGTCAGAACCCTTGGAATTGTTTTCCTTGACTTTGAAACTTGGGTCGTAGAACTGCAAGCTCTGCAAGAAATTGTTTGGGTTTATCCTGCGCAAGTCCTCACCCTTCACCGAAACGTAGTTGCCCGTAAAGCTCTTCTTGTTGCGGCGGCTGATACCTGTCACTACAACCTCGTCGGTACTCGTGGCGTTAGGTGCCAGTCTGACTTTCATGTCGAGGTTAGGACGGAGAATCTGTATCGACTTAGTGTCGTATCCGAGATATGAAATGCTTATCGATGCCTTGCGATTGACGCGAAGGCTGAACTTGCCATCCTCGTCGGTGATGCATCCCATGTTTCCCTTGCGGTTCGTGCCGTTGGTCACAGACACCGTGGCGCCTACAAGGGGCTTGCCGTCGTCGGCGCCAACCACGACACCACCCACCTCAAACGACTGGGCGCTGTCAACCTTCCTCTCATAAGGTGATATGACTATGGCGCGGTGTCCGCCTTGATAATCTATACGCACGTTTTGGTTGCCGATAAGCTCGCCTATTACCTTGTCGAGCGGCTTGTCCTTGACATTGAGCGTGGTCGGCTCGTTGATTCCAACCAATGTCACTCCTTGGAATACAAGGTCGGCGCCAACCGACTTGGCCACTTTAGCGAGAACGTTCCCCAACGTCTCATTGCTGACGCGCAAGGTCACTGGCGTGTTTTTCCATCCGTCCTCTGCCGGTCGTACGGTCTGTGCCAATGCCGTAGCCAGACGAGGGGTCGGAAGTGGCGTCCCACAGAAAAGCATGGCACAACAGCCAAGCTTCAACATAGACTCTCTCTTGTTCATTTTATGATATTTGGATTCTTGTGTTTTTCTATTGCATTAGCGAGTCGATGATCTTCGCATGCTGACGGTCCACGCAATACTTGTCCTCGTATTGCCTTATCAATGGCTCCACGCGCTCTATGTCCTTGCCACCTTGTATGTAATTGGATATTATGGAATAAAGCGTCACGTCCCTGCGCATTCCGTCATAAAAAGAGGCAAGCTCGGCGAACATGTCCTCCAGCTTGTCGGGACGATGGTATTCCGTGCCTTTAGCGTGAGCCTGGCAGCTTTTCTCGTATGCCATGTTCAAGAGCAGGAACGAGCAATAATCGGGACAACTCAACGATGCCGCGTCATCCCTCAACTTGCGACCTTTGAGCAAACTCCAATAGTCGCCAATTCCCTGCTCGGCTATAGGCAACTTGCGTGTCTCCTCATACATCAATGGATATTCAATAAAAGACGTGTAAGCCAGTCCTTCACTCTCCGCCATCACGTAGTTGGCCACGTCGTCATCCACCTTGCCTTTCGCCTGCTCCACCAGCTCGCGAGTCTTGTCGAGGAGCTTGCGTGAGTCATCAATGCGATTGGCAGGTTTCACGTCGACCACGGCACAAGCCAGGAGTTGGGTCTTGTATCTGATCTCACGCTTAAATGCGCCCACAGCCGCATACAGTTCATTGCCGGCCACGGAGCGGTCTCTGCCCGAGAACTTCACGCTTTTCACCTGCTTGCCTTGATACTGCAAGTCAACGTGGAGACTGTCGCCAGGCATTAGCAACACGGTGGTGCGACCGTTGATAATCAACGACACCAAGCGATCCGTGTCAAACGAATACACGTGTTCCTCACCTGGATTGGCATGAAACTCTTGGCGGATGAATGGAGTCTGAACACAATCAAAGTATACCATGTCTCTCTGGTAACCATCTATTGTCGCGCTCAGTACCGTACGCTTGCCTTGCGCGAAAGACACGCACGCCAAGCACAACAACCCTAACGCAATGACCATTTTCTTTCCCATTGTCAAAATGTGTTGTTTGGTTTTTTAATAGTGTTTATAACAGTTTAACTGCAAAGGTATAAATAAGTTTATATTTTAACGCAATTTTCATGCTCTAATTATCATTTCACGTTAAAAATCACGGGATATACCAACAATCTACATACCAGAAAGGGGATTATGCGGAGCCGTTCAGGGCGGACAAGCGCAAGGTCATCGCCCTCGCCGTGGAGCTCAATGACTTGGGCAAGGGTCTCATCGATTGGAAAGAGGTGGAAGAGGCTTAAAGAGAAAGCGAAGTCAGAAAACGAGAACAGGGGGAGAAGGCTCATAGGCCTTCTCCCCCTGTTCTCGTTTTGTCAATCAATATGTCTTGTCATTCCCAGTTTTCCCAAGAGCCGGTTAAGCGCTTGGCGCCACTGACCTCAGAGCCAGCGCCTCCCAAGTTTCCATTGCCCTCGTCCTTGATGCCGATGTTGGTGCCATCGCCAGGAGTCCATTTCTTGTCGCTGTCGCTGTCTACTGTCGCCGCGAGCAGCGAGCCTTCCTCAATGTCCAAGTGCATGCAGGTTATGCGAGGTTTCACATATATCATCTTTTTCATTTTGTTCTGAACTTTAGAGTATTCTTGATGTTTATCCATGAAGCGTGATTGTTACTTTATGACCAACTTCTTGCCGTCGATGATGTAGATGCCTGGCTGCAAGCCTTTCAATATGCCTACCTCCTGTCCGCTGAGGTTGTATGCCTTGCCGGTTTTTGCCTTCGCGTCGTTGGTGACACCCTCTATTCGCGTGGTCATGCCATCGTCTATTCCAAGGCTGAACGGCTTGGCGTTGCCGCCAGCATCCTCTTCCCTTCTTGGCACGAGCCAGCAGCGGAAGCCTTTCATCCAGTGGGTAGAGGTCGTGTGGTACAGGTCTCCATTGTTGAAGATGTATGCGTCCACGGGCAACTCCGTATGCGGGTCGTAGCTGCCTATCATGTCCATTTCGTATAGTTTCCATTCGTTCTGGAGCGTGGACGAGATGTTAAAATCAGTGGACCTCGCGTTTTGCTTGGTATAGCTCACGCCGCCGTCAGCCTTGTCCACGACGTATATCTCGCCGCTTATCTCGCCATCGTCCCACGTGTTGTAAGTTTCTGTGCTGTTCTTGTGTTTGTCCACGAAGTCTTTCGACAACCAGATGATGTATGGCTCATCGCTGATGAGCATGTCATCGTCGTCGTTGGTCGCCTCCACGGTCTTGAAGCCGATGACGCGATGCTCCACGCCACCTGTCGTGGTCTCATACAGTTTGTCGGCCTTGGCGAGTTTGGCGTCGTCGCCGAAAGCCTTGTGGAATTGCGCCTTGGTCAAGGTCACGGGCAAGACGAGCGAGTTCCATGCGCCAGTAGCCCCGTTTGCCGTGGGGCTCACAAACGTGCGCTTGAAATACATGGTGATGTTGTCCTTGTATGCTTTCGTCTTGTCGTTAGGATTCTTCGTCTCGTCGAACACGATGTCTTGTTGCTCCTTGCATCCCACGTCGGCTATGTCGTCATCGGGCACGCCGTCTGCGTTGGTGTCGTTGCGAAGCAATATGCCGTAAACCTTAAAGGTGCTAAACGCATCGACACCTTTTCCAGCGGTGATGGTCAACGCGTCGTAGTCTTCCTTCGGGTTGAGGAACACATATCCCTTTTCGCCAAGCGTGATGACGCTGGCGCCGAGCACGCTCCAGTCGGAGAATGTCTCGATGGGCTTGGGATTACCCTTCTCATCTACCACTCCCGACTTATAGGTCTTCACTTGCATGACATCCGCCAAGTTCACTCCCAAGCCAGCCGCGGCCTTGTCTATGACGATGACGAGCTGCTTGTTCTTCGTGGCGGTCTGTCCGAGCTTTATGCCAAGGATGTTGGCGCTTGCCACGTTCAAGCCCAATGGGAAGGTAGCGTAGCTGTTCAGGTCGTTGTCTATGCAGTTGGTGGCGTCGGTGATGCCACTTCCCACGTTCACGATGTTGACGATTTGGCTCATGTCCGCGTCGATGCTCGCGCCCGTGTTGTCGAAAGAGACGACGGTGGCGTTGGTCGTCGGGTCATCGAGCACGGCGTTCTCGTCTGCCGTGTAAGCGTAGTAGATGTTCATGGAGCTGAGGTTGACGCTCAGCAATCCGTCGGAATAGAGGCGAATCTCGTCGAAGGCCGTGCCTGCCGGCACGTTGATGCTGTAGCGCACCTTGTGGGTGTCCTCGCTGCCTATGAGCTTGGCGGCAATGGCGTTTACTTGCAGTTGGCTACCCACTTCCGTTCCGCCTTTGTATATCTTCACGTTCATCTGCTTGAGCACATCGGCGCTCAGTCCGCTGCCTTTCACCGTGGTGACGAAGCCAGCCTGTATGGCCTTGCTGCCGTCGGAGATGACTCCGCTCTTTTTCTTCACGCTGCAGATGCAGGTGCTGCCTATGGTGACCCCGCCGAAATAAGAGGCGTAGTCGGAGAGGTCGGGGGTGAAGATGTTGTTGTAGTTCTTGGCAAATTTCAAGATGTCAACACCTATGTCAGTGGCATTGCCCTGCGTGTATTGGGGATGCTTGTCGTCAGTGTTTACCAGCGCTATCTCTTTCTTCTTGTCGTTGGAGGCTTGCTCAGCCTCCTTGCCGCCATAGTGTATGGTGACGTCTTGATGGCAACCGTCGGTGTTGGTCAGTCGCATCACCACGTCTATGCCATATTGGGTATCATCGTCCTTGTAGGCATCGGTCTTGTCGAAGTCGAGCAGGTTGGTGCTTGGGTCGAAAGACACTCTCTCGGTCTCGTC
>DAINOS010000050.1:0-14273 GCA_036743855.1 Prevotella sp.
AGTACGACCAGTTCGGATTCAACGCCCCTGGTGGCGGATTCGGCGGAGGCTTCTCCGGCGGTGGCATGAACATGGACGACATCTTCTCCATGTTTGGTGACATCTTCGGCGGCCACAGTGGTGGCTTCGGCGGATTTGGCGGCTTTGGCGGCAACGGCGGCGGCTCGCAAAGGGTTTACCGCGGCTCCGACCTTCGGTTGAAGGTGAAGCTCTCGCTCCAAGACATCGCCAGCGGCGTGACCAAGAAGTTCAAGGTGCGCGAGGACGTGATGTGCGACAAGTGCAATGGCACGGGCGCGGAGGGCGGCTCAAAGCCGGAAACTTGCCCCACGTGTCACGGATCGGGCATGGTGACGCGCACCGTGCGCTCCATGTTTGGCATGATGCAGACACAAAGCGAATGCCCAACGTGCCACGGCGAAGGCACCGTGATAAAGAACAAGTGTAAGGCTTGCGGCGGCACCGGCGTGGTGAAAGGCGAGAAAGTGGTGGAAATCAACATTCCCGCCGGCGTGGAGGAAGGCATGGTGCTCAACGTGCACGGCAAAGGCAACGCCGGTCCACACAATGGCGTGCCAGGCGACATACAGGTCATCATTGAGGAAGAGAAGTGCGACACCTTCATCCGCGACAAGCAAGACCTCATATATAATCTCCTGCTCGACTTCCCGACAGCCGCTCTCGGTGGCGAGGCTGAGATTCCGACAATAGACGGCAAGAAAGTGTCGTTGAAGATTGAGCCAGGGACACAGCCGGGCAAGACGGTGCGTCTCCGCGGCAAGGGTCTGCCAGCGGTGCAGGGATACGGCTCGGGCAAGGGCGACATAGTGGTTAACATTAGCGTGTTCGTGCCTAAGACCTTGAGCAAGAACGAGAAGAAAGCCATTGAGGAACTGCGCGACAGCGAGAACTTCAAGGGCGACAACTCTACAAAGAAAAGCATCTTCGAACGCCTGAAAGAGCGTTTCAACGCTTGTTAACAAGCGTCATAAAAAGATGTTGACATTATTATAGTATATATAAATAGGTATTGGGTGAGATGAATTATCAGGAAACGGTTTCGTATCTTTTCAACTCCGCTCCGGTGTTCGAGCACGTTGGCGCCTCGGCTTACAAGCCAGGGCTCCAGACCACAAAAGCACTGGACGAGCATTTCGGACACCCACATCGTGCCTACAAGACCATACACATAGCCGGCACCAACGGCAAGGGCTCGTGCTCGCACAGCATAGCAGCCATACTGCAAGAGGCTGGCTACAAGGTTGGCTTGTACACCTCGCCTCACCTTGTAGACTTCCGCGAGCGCATCCGCGTCAACGGCGAGATGATTCCCGAGCGGCGGGTCATCGACTTCGTGGAGAAAGAACGACAGTTCTTCGAGCCGCTTCACCCCTCTTTTTTTGAACTTACCACGGCGTTGGCTTTTCTCTACTTCAAGGAACAAAAGGTAGACGTAGCGGTAATCGAGGTCGGGCTCGGCGGCAGGCTCGATTGCACCAACATCATCACGCCAGAACTGTCGGTAATCACGAATATCAGTTTTGACCATACTCAGTTTCTCGGCAACACGCTCGCGCTCATAGCCGGTGAGAAAGCCGGCATAATAAAGCCCCACGCGCCCGTGGTCGTTGGCGAGGACTTGCCGGAGACACGTCCGTGCTTCCAGAAGAAAGCCGACGAGTGCGACGCGCCTGTCGTTTTCGCCAAGGATCATCCAGTGGTGTTGTCGTCTGAGCCTTGCATGGATGGGGGCAGAGACTATCAAACATCCATTCTCGGACATATCCATGGCGACTTGGGAGGCGACTACCAAGAAAAGAACATGAACACCGTGCTCACCGCCATGCGTTTCATAAAGGAGAGATTCTCCGTCAGCGACGACAACATCACACGTGGACTTGCCAACGTCTGCAAGCTCACGGGATTGCGTGGCAGGTGGGAAACATTATGCGAAAAGCCCCATGTCGTTTGCGACACGGGGCACAACGTGGGCGGCTGGCAATATCTCGCCCCACAAATCAAACGCCAACCTTGCAAGACTTTAAGAATAGTCTTCGGCATGGTAGACGACAAGGACATAAACACCGTGATGAGCCTTCTCCCCAAGAACGCCGTGTATTATTGGGCACAACCAACAACAAAGAGGGCATTCAGCGCTGACAAAGTGGCAGACCTGGGCAAACTACATAATTTAAAAGGTATAAATTGCGGTTCCGTGGCAGACGCATACCATAAAGTTATGGCAGACGCAGCCCCCGACGACTTCGTTTTCATCGGTGGCTCAAGCTATGTCGTGGCAGACCTTCTCGCGTTATAAATAATCTTTAACATACGAGGTGCCATATTATTTTCGCATTTTAGTTGTCATTCTCAATTATTTTTACTTACTTTGCAAAAGACTATAAGAAACAACAACTAAAGACACATCCATATGGCAAACTCTGAAGAAACACCAAATGTATGCGGTCTGAGGCGTGAAGACTTTCAGACTACAGTGAATGGCAAGAAGACTGACCTCTTCATCTTGAAAAACAGCAAAGGCAATGAAGTTGCCATTACCAACTATGGCGGAGCAATCGTAGCCCTTATGGTTCCCGACAAGGACGGCAAGATGGGCAACGTCATCATGGGGCACGACAATATTCAAGATGTCATCAATTCGCCCGAACCATATCTATCAAGGCTCATCGGACGTTTCGGCAACCGTATCGCCAAGGGAAAGTTCACATTGCACGGCAAGCAATACCAAGTGCCTGTCAACAACGGACCAAACTCCCTGCACGGCGGCAAAAAAGGATTCAACGTAAAGGTCTGGTCACCTGAGCAGATGAACGACTACACCCTCGCGCTAAACTATGTCTCACCTTACGGCGAGGAAGGCTACACAGGCGAGTTGAAGGTCACGGTGGTGTACACTTGGACGGATGACGACGAGTTGCACATCGACTATCTCGCCACGACAAACAAGAAGACCATCATCAATCTAACAAACCACGCTTTCATCTCATTGGCTGGCATCGCGAACCCAACTCCTTCTGTTGAGAACGTGGAGCTGCAAATCAACGCCGACTTCTATCTCCCGATTGACACAGTGTCAATCCCAACTGGCGAGATAAGAAAAGTGGAAGGCACTCCTTTCGATTTCAGAACCGCGAAACCAATAGGACGCGACATTGATGCCGATGATGAGCAAATAAAGAACGGCACTGGATATGACCACAACTTCGTGCTCAACAAGAACGAGGAAGGCGAGCTGTCATTGGCAGCAAAGGCATACGAGCCCGTAAGCGGACGCACGCTCGAAGTGTATACCACAGAACCAGGCGTACAGCTCTACACGAGCAACTTCCTCTCAGGTTTCAAGGGCACGCACGGAGCGACTTATCCGAAACGCTCAGCAATATGCTTAGAGTGCCAACACTTCCCAGACTCTCCTAACCGTCCTTATTTCCCGTCGGTGGTGTTAGACCCTGGCGAGAGATACAAGCAGACAACCATTTACAAGTTTGGAGTAAGCAAATAAGCGTTTACACGGACTTAGCCAAGGCTTAACATTAAATAAGCCGCGGCATTCAACCAAGGCTTAAAACATTTAACCATAACTTTAAATTAACCAGAACTATGCAGATAGATTTCGTAAGAAGCCGTTTCCTCAAGCATTTTGATGGGGAGACAGGCAACATCTACGCCTCACCAGGCCGCATCAACCTCATTGGTGAGCATACAGACTATAATGGTGGATTCGTGTTCCCAGGAGCCGTTGAGCAGGGCATCATGGCAGAGATTCGTCCTAACGGACAGAAGAGCGTGAACGTCTACTCCATCGACTTGAAAGACATGGCCCACTTCACATTAGACGACCCCAAAGGCCCTTCAGCGACTTGGGCACGCTACATCTACGGCATCTGCCGCGAGATGATGGAGCGCGGCGTGGACGTGAAGCCTTTCAACGCCGCTTTCGCTGGCGACGTGCCATTGGGAGCAGGAATGTCATCGAGCGCGGCATTGGAAAGCTGCTTCGCCTTTGCCCTCAACGACCTCTTCGGCGACAACAAGGTGTCCAAATGGGACCTCGCTCTTGCCGGACAAGCCACCGAGCATAAATACATTGGAGTTAACTGTGGCATCATGGACCAGTTTGCGTCTGTCTTCGGAATGAAAGGCAAGCTCATGCGCCTCGACTGCCGCAGCCGCGAGTTCGAATACTTCCCATGGGAGCCAAAGGGCTACAAGCTCGTGCTGCTCAACTCAAAGGTCAAGCACGAGCTGAAAGGTTCGCCTTACAACGACCGCCGCAACTCGTGCGAGAACGTGGTCAAGGCTTTGAACGCCAAGTTCGCCGACCGCCACTTCGACACGTTGCGTGATGCCAACTGGGACGACTTGGAGGCCGTGAAGAATGAGGTCAGTGCCGAAGACTACAAGCGCGCCCATTTCGTGCTCGGCGAGGTTGACCGCGTGTTGGCTGTCAGCGAGGCTTTGCAGAAAGGCGATTACGAGACAGTGGGACAGAAGATGTATGAGACCCACAACGGTCTGAGCAAGGAATACGAGGTGAGCTGCGAGGAACTCGATTACCTCAACGACCTTGCCAAGGAGAACGGTGTCACGGGCAGCCGCATCATGGGCGGTGGTTTCGGTGGCTGTACCATTAACCTCGTGAAGGACGAGCTCTACGACAAGTTCATAGAGAACGCCAAGGCAAAGTTCAACGAGAAGTATGGCCATGAACCACAAGTCATCGACGTGGTTATCGGTGACGGCTCACGCAGAATCTGCTGATAGGTTTCTTCTTGAATAAAAAGTTCTTTCTATCATAAAGACGCCCCCTCCAGCCTTTCGTTGACAGGAGGGGGCTTATTATTTATCGACTTTAGCGGCACAGCCGCAATTCCAGCATTAGTTGTTCATCATGTGGGCATTATCTCTTCTTCTTTCCATCGTAGCGCAATTGCTTCCACAACATCATTTCTCCAGCATTCCGCCAGGCAATTACAGCGGAATCACATGGATGGGAGGCAACAGGTACGCCGTGGTCAGCGACAAGTCGCCAGAAGACGGATTCTTCGTTTGGACGTTGGACATCGACTCTGTTACCGGTGAGGTTAAGGCAGCCCATAACGAGGGATTCCTCTCCGCCTCCCGCCCTAATCGCGATGGCGAGGGCATCGCCTTCAACCCACGCTCAAACACAATATTCATAAGTGGAGAGGCGGACAATTACATCAAGGAGTACGACTTGGAAGGCAAACTGACAGGCAGGGAAATACCACCCACCCCACTCTTCCGGCAACTTCCCGGGAATCTCGGACTTGAGGCTTTGAGCTACAACGACTCCACGCGCCTTATATGGACGTGCAACGAGAGTGGTAATATATGCATACAGAACTATACCAGCGACCTCAAGCCGCACGAGAACTATGCCTACAAGCTCGACGTGCCCACTGGCGACAGGACAAAGGCGCAATACTACGCTCATGGCATAGGCACGCTTTGCGCCCTCGACGACGGCTCGCTATTGCTACTCGAAAGGGAATTCTTCGTGCCACACAAGAAGATAGGTTCCTTTGTCAACTGCAAGCTGTTTCATCTCGTGCCAGGGAAAGGCGACAAGCAACTCCTCGCGCAATGGCGCACGTCGCTCACGCTCGTAAAAAGAAACATAGCCAACTATGAGGGCATGTGCATTGGCCCAAAGCTGAAAGACGGCTCACGCGTTCTCGTGCTCGTGGCCGACTCACAAGACCAATACGCCGGCGTTTTGAAAGACTGGATAAAGACCATTAGGCTTTACCTGTAAACGGCATTCAGCCTTACCTGCAAAGCAGTCCTTCGCGGGAGCATGGGAAAATATGGAGCACAATGAATGCAGCAAGCCAAGTCATGGTTTGCAAAGGATATAGCAAACCTTGTCTTGAAAGCTCCTGCCATTTGAGCCGTGCATCACGCCTTGGTTGATGATGGAGAAACACAAATGATGACCATTGGCGGCAGTGCAATAACCGCAGAGGCTCGCGATGCCCTCAACAGTGCCAGTCTTGGCGTGCACGTTGCCTCGCGTGAACTGTGAGCGCATGCGCTTCTTCAGCGTTCCGTCTACGCCGGCAATGGGAAGCGCGGGCAGCAAGTGGTTGTAAATGTTTTGGTTCTCAAAGGCATAGCGCAAGAACTTTACCTCCAGCTCAGGCGACACATAATTGTACAACGACAATCCACTGCCGTCGGCGAGGCGATAGCGCGAAGCGTTAAGCCCAAGGCGCGTGATGAGCTGTCGCTCAATGCTCTTAGCGTCTTTTGCAGTAGCCGGACGGTTGCCCGTGGACGCGGCTATCTGATAATACATTGACTCAGCATACAGGTTGTCGCTCTGCTTGAGCATCCGCATGAGAACCTGGTCAATGGTATGGAAACGGCTCACGATGCAGTTGGCGTCGTGCGGCTTGCGTTTCTCCGACACGTTGCCAATGAGCGTTATGCCCGCCCTGTGAATGGCATCAAGAAACTTGTCCATGAAAATGTCCTTACGCTGAAACACCAGTGGCGAAAGCACGGGGTTGTCATCGTCCCAACACCATCCTTCACCGAGCCTGTCAGCATCCTTCATTGAGCAGTCGGCATAAAGGTTTCCGCGGATGGTGTCCACGCCCATCTTGCGCAACGCCTCGGCAAAAGCCTGCATATCGTCACGGTTGAAACGAGGGTCAAAGCCTCCTACGCAATACACGTCACCATTGAGCGATGTGGAATCCACCCTGCCGGTATAGCACAGCTCCGTCTTAAACTGGTAGCTGCCACCAAGACGGTCAAGCGCGGTGATGGCGGTGATGGTCTTCATCGTGGAGGCAGGACGCATCAGTTGCCTCTCGTTGTGCTTGAATATCGCGGAGTCGGCATCAAGGTCATAAACCATGATACCCACTTGTGAGGTCTTGAACATATCGCTCTTGAGCAATTGCTCTATCTCCGCCTGCACGTTCTTCGGCCAAGCGAGGGTGTCGCTACGATGAATGAGCGAGTCAGCCCATGCCGAGTCAGCCACGAGAGTGGTGTCATTGTCATCGTTATCATCTACGACATCGGTCTGTGCCACGACAGGCAAGACCGAGAAAAGCAGCATAAGCAACAAGGCATACAGCTTATTCAGCATCGCAAGCCTCCCTTTCCTTTTTAAGCGCTGCCATGAACGCAGCCTCGTTAACCGGCTGCACCGACACCATGGCGTTGGACGCGCCATAGGTAATGAGCAAATAACGCACGAGACCGAAGACCGAAGTCATTGGGCGGCACGCGCGAATCTGCCCTATCAGTATCGTCTTGCTCTTTGAGAGCTTGCCATTGTCAATAATCAGCTTGCCGTTGGAAATGACATATTCGCTATGGAGAGTCCTCTCGGTGAGGACAATGAGCAGGAACGCCATGAGAAGTCCCAAGATGACATTCTTTATCCAAAAAGCGTAGACGGCAAGCAAAAGGAAGAGCACAATGCCGCACACGGCGCCAATGGTCGTCCTATGATGGAATGAACGGGTCATGAATTCAGTAAAAACAATCTTCATCTATATAATATGTGCAAAGTTACCACTTTTATTCGAGTTTTTAAACTAAAACAAAAAAAATGCTTGTCAGCATGTCACAAACCGACTACCTTTGCGTATAATAGTTGAACAAAGTAAAGAAATGACGCCAGAGGAATTCCAAAACGAAGCAGCCAACCTGCGCCCCGACTTGCTGGGCGAGGCCTTGCGATACGTCCGACGCGAAGACGTTGCCGAGGACATCGCGCAAGACTGCCTTGTGCGCCTTTGGAGAATGCACCGAGACCTGCACAGTCCGATAGCGCCATTGGCAAGGGTCGTAGTTCGCAACCTATGCCTCGACTTCATACGGCGCGCGCCACACGTGGAAGACGTGGCTTGCATAGGCAACATTGAGGAAAGAGACGAGACCGTGGAGCGCCACGAGGCCGTGGAGCGAATGATGGACATCGTGACCGAGCTGCCCATAGTGCAGCAAACGGTGCTCAGGCTGCGCCACATCGAGGGTCGCGACATGGCTGACATTGCTCACACATTGGCTATGAGCGAGACTGCCGTGAGGAAAGCCCTCAGCAGGGCGCGAATGGCAGTAAGGGAAATATATCTGAAACGCTATCATCAAGGAGAAATATGAACGACAAGAAAGCTATACAATTGACCGACAGGTTCTTCAACGGCGAGACAACACTCAGCGAGGAGCAAGAGCTATACGCTTACTTCCTCTCTGGCAAGGTTTGTCCTAAGCTCATGCCTTTGCAGCAAATGTTTCTCGACATGAGCCAGCTGCAACCGCGTGAGCCTTCACAAAAGGCAAAGGTGGTCAACATCAAAGGTTGGAGACGCTGGCGACGCGCGGCAATAGCGGCAACAGCAGTGATAGCGGTAGGCATCACGGCAACGGTGTGGATGGCAAGTGGCAACAGCGACTACGAGATGATGGCCTACGGACAACGGCAGGACAATCGCGAGGCGGTAATGCACGAGGTCGAGCGGACACTCAACGATGCCCGAAGCGGCACGCCAAACGTAGGAGCTGAACTGAAAGACGCGTTTGGACAATTTCAATAAACACATATATCAGACATGAAACTCAGACTTTTAATCTACATACTTCTGACGATGGTCTCCACCACCGTCGGCGCGCAGTCGGCAAACTTGAAAGTCAACCAGATATTCACTGGCAAGGTGGTTCCGCTGGAGCGCATGGTCGTGACCAAGGTCAAGGGCAAGGCCCTAAGCAAGTATGGGCTCAATTATTATCGCAGCGCGCGCTTCGTGGCAAACCGACAAGAGCGGTCCAAGTGCATAGACGCGGTGGAACAAGACATGAGAGCCATGGGGAGCGGCTCAACGGCACAAAAGCGGTCGGAGAAGCACACAGCCATAGCCTTCATGCTGAAACCACAGGGCGCGAGCAACCGGTTCATCACCCTTGTATGCACAAAGGAAGACCAAAACCAATATGGCATCACCTTAATCTACATGGAAGGCGCGGTGAAAAGCCTCAGCGAACTCAACAAACTGATAAACAAATAAAAAAAACAAGATAGGCATGAAACAACTTTTTCTCCTGGCGGCAATGATGACCGCCTCGCTCGCTTACGCCTACGAGCCAAACGACACGATAACCGTGAACCACGCCCACAAGGTGACCATCGTAAGTTCCGACTCGCTGCTCCACGTGGAAGTTAAAGGCACTGACAACGAGCCAAGTTTCCACTACGAGACCACGCTTCGCAACACCGACGGCAACTATGAGAGCTCATCCGTGGGCGACCTTTTCAACTTCAGCATAGGCAACAAGTTTGGCAAGGCCAAGAGACGCCAGCCTCGCTACGACTCCAACCTGCACGTTTTCTTCGGCTTCAATGGCGCGGCAGGCAACGACGACATCGTAAAAACAGACCTATGGCAGGGCTTCAACATCGGCACCTACGTCGATTGGGGCATACACCCTTGGCGCGACGGCCACCGCTTCTCGGCTGGCATTGGCGTGGAATGGAAGAATTACAGGATGACGTCACGGAAACAGTTTGTGAAAGCCGACAACGGAAACATCACGGTGGAGCCACTCGAAGAGGGCGTCAATCCTAAATTCTCACGCATCAAGACTTTCAGCCTCATTTTCCCCATCATGTACGGCTATGAGCAAAAGAACTGGGGCTTCTCCTTCGGACCTGTCATCAACTGCACCTCGCATTCATCCATCAAGACCCGATACACCATCAACGGCGAGAAGCACAAGGACAAGTTCAAGGACTTGCACCACAGCCCGGTGACCGTGGACCTCATGGGTACCATCATCACGCCGTGGCTCAACCTCTACATCAAGTACAACCCATGCGACATCCTCGACACTGAATACGGCCCCAAGTTCCACAGCCTGTCACTCGGCTTCATGATATGATTACCTTCGCGAGAGGGCTTTTTGATAATAGACGCACTTTTTTGCCAGTTCCTGTAGTTTTCTGGCAAGAGGGTGCGTCTAATGTTTGTAACAAATCTCAGAAAGATGACAACAAACAGCAAACTTCAAGACGAACGGCTATTCGCTAAACTCGTCAACGAACAGAAAAGCACCATCTACACCGTGTGCTACATGTTCTCCAACGACGAGGATGATGTGGCCGACCTTTTCGAGGAGGTGTTGATCAATCTATGGAAAGGCTTTTCCTCTTTCCAGGGACGCAGCGACCTCCGCACATGGGTCTACCGCTTGAGCCTGAACACCTGCATCTCCGCCGACCGAAAGAAACGAAAGAGGAAGACCATACCACTGAGCATGGACATCAACCTCTTTGAGGACGACGACTCCGACAGCCGTCAAGTGCAAATGTTGCGGAAACGCATCATGCGGCTTGCCCCTTTCGACCGCGCCATAGTGCTGCTCTGGCTTGAGAACATGAGCTATGAGGAGATTGGGCAAGTGGTGGGTATCACCGCCAAGAACGTTAGCGTTCGTCTCTACCGTATCAAGGAACAACTCAAAAAACTACAGGAATCATGAACACACAAGACACAACCCAACTGGAAGAGATGCGCTCGCAAATGGCCATCCTCCAAGACAAACTCAACAAGGAGAGCATCGTCAATGAGCGACTGCTGCACGAATCGATGAAGCACCGCTACTCAAGCATAGACAATTACCTGAAGCTGCAATTGTGGCTATTGCCGCTCATCTTCGTTGGCTTCACGCTGTTTGTATTGGCCTACGACCTATCGTGGTACCCCACGATATTCCTCTTCATTGCAAGCGTTTACGCAGTCACTTTCGACACCAAGGTGAACAAGTTGAAAAATGACGCTTTCACTTCCGACAATCTCATTGGCACCGCGTTGCGCCTTCAGCGCGCCAAGAAACTGAGCTTCTACGAGATGTGGATCAACATGCCGCTTCTGTTGGTGTGGTTCATCTGGTTCATGGTCGACTTTCTGCAACACTTGACTCACGGCAATTTCTCCTCGCTGCCTCCAGAGGCCACGGGAGGCATCATCGGGGGCTTGATTGGCGCGGCGTGCGGTTTTGTCTACGACTTTTGCTTATACCATAAGCAGCAGAAGACACGTCAGCAGATCATCGACCAGATTCACGAGCTGAAAGGAGGAGAATAGCCTCAACGCGTCTCACCCACTGCTCCACAGTCGGCACTGGCACATCGCCAAAGGCATATCTAAATTTATTGCTGTCCGCTAAAACCATTTTTGCAGAAAAAGGGGATAACGGACAGCAATAATAAATAAAATTTGGTGTTGGTTTATAAACGTTAGGTATGCAAAGGTAAGCTTTATCCCCCAGATAAAATACTTTTTTGCCAATTAAAGTTACAAGAAGAGACTTAGAAGTTTACGCAAACTCCTACAGCATGTTGTGTTTGCTTCATACCATTTGGTAAATCCAAATAAACATTTAAACCCCTTAACGAAAATTCAACACTTTCCTTAGCTTTTTTTTTGTTCTTATGCGAGATAACAAATAGTGGAATACTGGAGACTGTTAAGCCTATACCAATCCCCAAGACTACATCCCATGCTTTCCCGTCATCTTTCCAATTAATATTAGTGTACGCATTGTTACCAAGACTTCCTATCAAACCAACGATTGTACCACAAAGGCCCACTCCAAGTGTAGTAAATGCACACGTTTTGAGCTTCTTGTACCTTTTCCAATAAATAGTATGTTCATACCCCTTTTGAGAGTTTATCTTTGCCACATCTTTATACATTGGAAAGGAAGATGACAAACATCTTACAGAATACGATTCATATTCTTTTGCATTTGCCAATAGCGCACAAATTAAAAACATTAGAGTATATATGTATCGCATAGCTGGATTGAAAATTAAATACCGAAAGTCAGTCCACGAAGCGCCTCAATATATCCGTGTATTTATCTATCCTGCGGTCCCTGAGGAACGGCCACCACCGCCTCACCTGCTCGGAGCGGTCAAGGTCTATCTCCACCACTTGCTCACACTCGTCCTCCGTGCCAGCGCGAAACAACAGTTCTCCCTGCGGCCCCGCCACGAAGCTGGAACCCCAAAACTGTATGCCACCTGTCTGATGGCTCGGGTCTGGCTCAAAGCCAACGCGGTTGACCGTGACCACAGGCAACCCGTTGGCTACGGCGTGGCCTCGCTGCACGGTGGTCCACGCCTCGCGCTGGCGCTCTTGTTCCTCCTTGGTGTCCGACGACTCATAGCCTATCGCCGTGGGGTAGATGAGCATCTCCGCGCCTTGCAACGCCATGAGCCGCGCTGCCTCAGGGTACCATTGATCCCAACACACCAAGACACCAAGACGGCCCACAGACGTGTCGATGGGGCGGAAGCCGAGGTCGCCAGGAGTGAAATAGAACTTCTCATAATAGGCTGGGTCATCGGGGATGTGCATCTTGCGATATTTGCCGGCAATGGTGCCGTCGGCTTCTATCACCACCGCCGTGTTGTGATACAGTCCGGCTGCACGCTTCTCAAAGAGCGAGGTGACGATGACAACGCCAAGCTCGCGCGCCAGTTGACCGAAAAACTCGGTCGATGGCCCGGGGATGGTCTCGGCAAGGTCGAAGAGGTTCACGTTCTCCGTCTGGCAGAAGTAAAGGCTATTGTGAAGTTCCTGCAACACTATGAGCCGCGCCCCGTCATCGGCGAGCCGCTTGCATTTCTCGGCAAGCCGCTTCTTGTTCGTGTCAATGTCGGCAGTGTTGTGCTGTTGTATTATTCCTACTTTTAATTTCATGGTCAATTATTGTTTTTCTTACTCTACATATTGGTTTTTATCGCGCCCTCGGGCAGTTGCATCGTGAGACAATGTATCGAGCCGTGCTGACGCACTATCACTGAGGCGTCCACGGGTACGACTTGCCTGTCAGGAAAAGCCTTGGCTATCAACGCCTTCGCCTCTTCGTCTTTTTCTTTTTGCCCATAGACAGGCACGATGACCGCGCCATTGATGATGAGGAAATTGGCATAGGTAGCCGGCAATCGCTCCCCATCATAGTCCATCTCGTTGGGCATGGGCAACTTGAGCAACCTGTATGGCTGGCCGTCCGCGGTGGTCAAGGCTTGGAGCTCAGCCTCAAGCGCCTTGAAATCGGCATATTGCTCATCTGTCTCATCATCGCAGCCCACATATAATAATGTGTCGTCGGGACAAATCCTCACAATAGTGTCGATGTGGCCGTCGGTGTCGTCGCCCACGAGATTGCCATGCCGCAACCAAACCACGCGCCGCGCGCCGAGATAGCCGCTCAGCCTCTCGCCTATTTCCGCCTCGCTCAAAGGCTGGTTGCGATGTGGCGCGAGCAGACATTGGGCTGTGGTGAACACGGTGCCCTTGCCGTCGCTCTCTATCGAGCCGCCCTCAAGCACGAAATCCAAGTGGTCTTCCTTCGTGGCGGAGAACACGCCTTTGCCATAAAGCGTGGCGGTGATGGCATTGTCTTTATGCCAGTCAAACTTCTCGCCCCAGCCGTTGAACTTGAAGTCGAGCAGTTTCAAGCTGCCGTCCTTCGCGTTTCGCAAGGTTATGGGACCGTGGTCGCGCGCCCAAGTGTCGTTGAGGTCGCACTCCACCACCGTGACATTTGCCATCTCCGCCTCGGTCAGCGAAGCCCGCAACAATGCCGTGACCCCTTCGGCGTCTTTCGCCGCCACGAGTAACTGCTCGCGCGAGGCTATCGCCCTCGCGAGTGTCACGTAAGTGGCAGTTATCTCCGTGAGATAAGGCTTCCAGTCGGTATCAGAATTAGGCCAAGTGAGCATTACGCCACTTTGCGGCTCCCATTCGGCTGGGAGCGTGTATTCGCGTTGTGCCATGAATGAATGTTTTGTTTTTGCAAAATTAAGGAATAAGAACAAGACGGCAAAACACAGGACGAAAATTGTGGCTCATTGTTGATACGAGAGGATAAAAAAACTGTGAAAAAAACACGCCTTCGGCTTTACGCTTGAATCGCGTCGGCTTCACGCTTGAATCGCGATGGCTCTACGCTTGAATCGCGATGGCTTTGCGCTTGAATCGCGACGCGATTCAAGCGTAAAGCCGAAACGGGGATTCCGGCCTCAATTTTGCCAAGGCAAGGAATCAGCTAAAATATATTAAAAAACAGCTCAATTAGTGCTCTATTTGGCAAAAACCATGTTATTTTGCACGTTGAAATGAAGAAGTCGTTACACATAGCATTTTCCATCCTACTCTCCATGTTGTTTATCTTCATGGCGAGCGGTGTAACGTTTCGCC
>DAINOS010000051.1:0-14247 GCA_036743855.1 Prevotella sp.
GCATTGAGATCTTGGACAAAGCAAACCTCCGTACAGGCTCCACACCCTTGGTCATTCATAAGACTGTCACTGGTTGCGGTTGTACTCAGGTATCATACGACAAGGAGCCAATCGGACCAGGAGAGGAGGGTAAAATACATGTCACCTATCTCGCTGACAACGGTACTGGTGTCTTCTCACAATTCGTTGCAGTATACAGTAATGGCGCCGATAGTACTGGTTTTACTTCTCTCCATATTCAAGGAATAGTACGTTAATATGAACAAGAATGCCGCACAACCCAAACGGAGGATTGTGCGGCATTCTTGTGTTTATATTTCATTTTATTATTCTGCCTTATGGATTTGATGCAAGAAGGCGATACTCTAAAGGCTCTCGACCTGCTCCTCGCTAAGACCAGTGTATTTGGCTATCATGGCCTTGGGCATACCGTCAGCCTTCATCGTCTTGGCTGTTGCCAAGGCTTTCTCACGTGCGCCTTGTGCCATGCCTTGTGCCATGCCTTGTGCCATGCCTTCCTTTATGCCTTCTGCCTTTCCTTGCGCTAATCCTTCAGCCTTTCCTTTTGCGAGTCCTTCTGCCTTGCCTTGTGCTAATCCTTCTGCCTTTCCCAGCGCGAGTCCTTCCGCCTTGCCTTTCTCGCGCTCTCTCCTTACTGACGAGTGTAGTGTGCGTTCAACGCTTACCATGTCCCAGAAATGGTCATAGTATGCCATCTGCGCGTCGCTGTAAGCCGACTCTTCCACTATGTCGAGAGCCTTGCGGGTCTCGGGGTTCTCCATCAGTTCTTTTGGGGCTGCCTTCGTGTCCTCGTCTATCTCCGTGAGGAAGCGCAGCCACAGGGCGGTCATCTTCCTCTCGGTGAATGAATGCGGCTTGAATTTCGGCAGCTCGATGAATACCACGTGCATGTCCTCGATGACGTGGTTGGGGTACTTGAACTCCATGAGCCCATAGTCGTGATACCACTCCTCGGTGTCGTGGAGGAATGCCTCGTTGATGAGGTTAAGGGAGTATACGGGTTGTAGGTCGGCATAGCCCTCGCCCTTCCTTAGTTGCTTGACGTAAGCCTTTGAGGAGTTGAAAAGTACCCGCTTGAAGAAGTCGGCAGTCCATATCATCTGCATCTCCACGATAAACTGCCGCCTGCGCTGATCCTCGCAGCGCACGTCGACGATGGTGTCCTTCTTCATCGGCATGCTTGGTATGAGCTCGAATGGCAGGTACTCAATGCTTGTCACCTGCCCGTCGTCGGGCAACGGCAGCATGGCATTGAGGAAACTAATCATCAGGTCCTTGTGGTCGGCAAAGACCTTCTTGAATGTCAAGTCAGCTCGTGGATCAAGATATTTTCCCATAGTCGTGGTGTTTTCCGCAAAGTTAATGATTTTATTCGTTACGAGAAAGTTTTTCGCGAATTTGAACAAAAAAAGAGGCAAACAACTCGTGCTTGCCTCTTTGTAAATGTCTATGTGAATGTTAATATGGCAATCCTTATGTCATGACAGGTTTAGATTACCAAATGTGTGCGCGCTTGTTCTTTGGCACGAACATCTTGTCGCCTTTCTTCACATTGAAAGCCTTATACCAAGCGTCTATCATCGGCAGGGCGGCATTCACGCGAGCGTAGTTTGGTGAGTGAACGTCCACAGTGAGAAGATATTTCACGACCTCGTCGGTCATGTTAGAAGCCCACACGCGTCCCCACGCGAGGAAGAAACGCTGCTCAGGCGTGAAACCGTCTTTCACGGTCAACGGATTAGCTTTCATGGAGTTTTGCAAAGCGCGGAAGGCAATGTTCAGTCCACCGTTGTCTCCAATGTTCTCGCCAAGGGTCTGCTTGCCGTTGACCTTCATGCCAGGCAACACCTCAAAAGAGGAGAACCAGTCGGCAAGCACTTTCGTGCGCGCGTCGAAGTTTTTCTTGTCCTGTGCCGTCCACCAGTTGCGCTGGTTACCATACTTGTCGAACTGGGAACCTTGGTCGTCGAAGCCGTGGCTCATCTCGTGGCCAATCACGCCACCAATGGCACCATAGTTTACGGCATCGTCGGCATTAGGGTCGAAGAATGGCGGTTGCAGGATGGCGGCAGGGAAGCAAATCTCGTTGGTGGATGGGTCGTAGTAAGCGTTGATGGTCTGCGGAGTCATCTGCCACAACGATTTGTCCACCTTCTTATTCACATTCTTGGCTATGTAGTCGTCGGTGGCCCAGCGAGAGATGTTGCTCAGGTTCTCATAGAGCGAAAGGCTGTCGTTCACTTGCAAGCCATCATAGCTCTTCCATTTGTCGGGATAGCCAATCTTGATGATGAAGTTGGCCAACTTGTCCTTCGCCTGTGCCTTCGTTGCCGCTCCCATCCATGTTGCCTCGTCTATGCGCTGCGCGAGGGCAGTTTGGAGGTTGTGCACAAGTTCCAGCATGCGCTTCTTGCTTGACTCCGGGAAATACTTCTCCACGTACATCTTGCCTATGGCTTCTCCCAATCTGTTGCTCACCACCGAAACGGCGCGCTTCCATCGTGGCTGGTCTTGTTTAGAGCCGACCATCGCCTTCCTAAGCTCAAACGAAGCCTTGCGGAAGTCGTCGCTAAGCTCGCTCGTGGCACCGCTGATGACCTTTGCCTCAGCATACGTCTTGAGGTCATCGAGAGGCGTGTTGGCGAGAATCTTCTCAACCTCGTGTATAGGCTCTGGCTGGCCCACGTCGACGTAATCGAAAGCGGGGAATCCTGAGGCGAGGAACACGTTGCCCCAGTCGATGCCGGGGAAGTCGTTGATGAGCTGCGTGTATGACATCTTATGGTAGTTGGCGTCGATGTCGCGCTGCTTCACCTTGTCGTAGCTTGCCTTGGCAATCTCTGTCTCTATTGCGATGACCGCCTTCATCTTCTTTTCAGCGGTGGCCTCGTCTGCCCCTGTCAGCGTGAACAGTTTTTTCAGGTATTGCTTGTAAGCCTCCAATACGCGCTTGTTTTGAGCGTCGTCCGACAAGTAATAGTCGCGCTCGCCGAGGCCAAGTCCGCCTTGCCCAATGGCTACGAGGTTCCAGTCAGAGTTTTTCTGGTCAGCCCCCGCGTCAATGCCGAACATCATCGTCGACTCACCGCAGCGGTCGAGCTGGGCGCACACCAGTTGGTATTCCTTGCGGTTCTTTATCGCCGCGATCTTGTCGAGTGTCGGCTTGATAGGCTTCCATCCCTCGCGGTTCAGGCGCACGGAGTCCATCAAGAGGTTGTAGAGAGAGCCAATCTTCTGCTCCAATGTGCCTTGCTTTTGTGGCTTAGACGCGAAACCGAGGATGATGTCCTTGATGCGTTTTTGGCTCAGTTCATACAAGTCGGTGAAAGCGCCGTTCTGCACGTGCTCAGCGTCGAGGGGGTGCGTCTTGAGCCATCCGCCCGCGGCATAGTGGTAAAAGTCGTCGCCAGGCTTCACAGAGGTGTCAAGGTTCTTCAGGTCGATGCCCGAAGAGAGGTTGCCCTGTGCGAACGCCCCCGTGGCGCACAACAAGAGTCCTAAAAGAAAAGTCTTTTTCTTCATTTTTTTGTTGATACATTATAAAAAGACACAAACCCCATCGGCACATTGGCGTGTGCCCGATGAGATTTGCGTCGCTTAAGATGTTAATTTCACTTTACGTTGCCCACCTTGATGAGGTATTCGGCAATCTGCACGGCGTTGAGGGCCGCTCCCTTGCGAATCTGGTCGCCGGTGAGCCACAACGTGCAACTGTTGTCGTCCGCCAAGTCCTTGCGCACGCGTCCCACGTACACGTCATCCTTGCCAGCGCTCTCCAAAGGCATGGGGTATACATACTGGTCGTTGGGGTCCTGTACGAGGGTCACGCCCGGGGCTTTCCTCAGCGCCTCCTGTATGTCTTTTATCTCCAACGGCTTCTCCGTCTCAAACCACACGCTCTCTGAGTGGGAGCGGAGAGAAGACACGCGCACGCAAGTGGCTGATGTGCGAACGTCGGAATGCATTATCTTCCGCGTCTCGTTAAACATCTTCATTTCCTCCTTGGTATAGTCGTTTGGCGTCATCTTGTCGATTTGCGGAATGACGTTATAAGCCAACTGGTGAGGGAACTTCTCTATGGTGCTCACGTGACCAGTCTCCACCATCTCCTTATATTGCTGTTCCAGCTCCTTCATTGCCGCGGCTCCGGCGCCTGACGCGCTTTGGTAAGAAGAAATGTGAATCTTCTTGATATGGCTGAGCTTGTCGATAGGGTTAAGCACCACCACCATCATGATGGTAGTGCAGTTTGGGTTGGCTATGATTCCCTTGGGGCGGTTCAGCGCGTCCTCAGGGTTAATCTCCGGCACCACGAGTGGCACTTCTGGATCCATGCGCCACTGCGAGCTGTTGTCTATCATCACAGCGCCATGTTTCGTTATGGTCTCCGCGAACTCCGCCGACGTGCCGCCGCCTGCCGAGACAAAGGCGATGTCCACGTCCTTGAAGTCGTCGTTGTGCTGCAACTCCTTCACGGTGTAAGCCTTGCCGCGGAAGGTGTATTGCCTGCCCGCGCTACGCTTTGACCCGAAAAGCAGAAGGTCGTCGATGGGAAACTCTCTCTCCGCAAGGATGCGCAAGAACTCTTGCCCCACGGCACCGCTTGCGCCTACAATAGCTACTCTCATAATTATAATAATTGAAACCTTAGGGGCAAAATTACAACAAATATGCGAAAATATGAGTAACTTTGCCACTAAAATAGGAAACAAAGATAACAAATGGCAACTTTTGCCTCATATTTCCCCATCACTGACCCCACGCTGGTGTTCTTCGTGGTGCTCCTCATCATCCTGCTTGCCCCTGTCATCATGGGCAAGTTGCGCATACCTCATCTCATAGGCATGGTCCTCGCCGGTGTCGTGATAGGCAAGTATGGTCTCAACATTCTTGTGCGAGATTCCAGTTTCGAGCTTTTCGGCAGGGTGGGGCTGTACTACATCATGTTTCTCGCCTCCCTGGAGATGGACATGGAAAACCTCCGCAAGAACAAGTGGCGGACGTTGGCCTTCGGCTTGATCACGTTCTGTTGCCCTTTCTTCCTCACGTGGTTGATGGGCATCGACATCCTTGGCTACACTCCTCTCGCGGCGTTGCTGCTGGCCTGCGTCATGGCATCGAACACGCTTGTGTCTTACCCCATAGTCTCTCGTTATGGCATCCAGCAGCAGAAGAGCGTCACGCTGTCAGTGGGCTCCACCATGGTGAGCCTCTTCATTGCCCTCGTCGTGCTCGCCGCTATTGTGGCTTCCAATGAGGGCAAGAGCGACGTGCTATTTTGGCTGTGGTTCATTGCCAAGCTCGCCATCTACGTGGTCGGCATACTTCTTACCATCCCTCGTCTGACGCGATGGTTCCTCCGTCGGTATAGCGACGCGGTGATGCAATTTATCTTTGTCATGGCCATGCTCTTCCTATGCGCCGCGTTGTCGGAGCTCGTCGGCTTGGAGGGCATCTTCGGCGCGTTTTTCGCCGGACTGGTCATGAACCGCTACATACCTCAGCTCTCCCCCTTGATGAACCGCATCGAGTTCATCGGCAACGCCATCTTCATTCCTTATTTCCTCATTGGTGTCGGCATGCTCATCAACGTGCGCCTTCTCTTCCAAGGTGGCAACATCCTTTTCGTGGTGGCTTGCATAGTGGTCTTCGGCACGGTGGGCAAGGCCATCGCCGCTTATGTGGCGGCCTTTTTCTTCCGCTTGCCCACATTGGCTGGCCACATGATGTTTGGCCTCACCTCAGCCCATGCCGCCGGTGCCATAGCCATGGTCATGGTGGGCATGAACATGACCACCGCCAATGGCAAGCCACTCATAGACGAGGTAATGCTCAACGGCATTGTCATCATGATTCTCTTCACTTGCGTCATCTCTTCCATCATCACGGAATGGGCTTCGAGGAAGATCGTGCTCAGAGAGCGCGAGCTGCCATCGGAGGACTTGCCCGATGACGATGAGCGCATACTCGTGCCAGTGAAGTATAAGGAATATGCCAACAGGTTGATAAACTTGGCGATAATGGCGCGCAACCAAAAGCTCAACCGCTCCATCGTCGCCATCAATGTGGTATACGACGATTCCAACATGCGACGCAACCAGAAGGAAGGGCAGCAACTCCTTCAGCAAATACAGCAATATGCCGCCGGATCCGACGTGAAGGTTGACACGCAGGTGCGTATTGCCGCAAACATAGCCAATGGCATCAAGCATGCCTTCAAGGAGTTTCAAGCCTCCGAGATTCTTATCGGCATGCACATGCACGACCTTGAGTCCACCGCCTTCTGGGGGCAGTTTCATCGAAGCCTGTTCAATGGCGTGAATCGTCAAATCATCATGGCACGCCTTTACCACCCCCTCGCCACGTTGCGGCGCATCGTCGTCGCCGTGCCGTCGCGCGCGCAATACGAGCCAGGCTTCTTCCGCTGGATGGAGCGGCTGTCGCGCATAGCCGAGAACCTCGAATGCCGCATACAGTTTCATGGCAGGATGGACACGTTGCAGATGGTCAACCAATTCATCACCAACCGCCATCCCAACCTTCGCGCCTCATGCGTGGAGATGACCCACTGGAACGAGCTGCCACGTCTTGCCTCGACGATAGCCGACGACAATCTCTTCGTGGTGGTGACGGCACGCAAGGGCACGGTGTCGTTTAAGTCGGCAATGGAGCGCCTGCCAGAGGAGCTGACGCGATGGTTCAAGGGGAAAAACCTCATGATCGTGTTCCCAGACCAGTATGGCGACGACAAGCAGACCATGACATTTGCCCAGGCGCAGCACACCGAGGAGACCTCGGCTTACGACACCATGGCCAAATGGCTGGACAGAATATGGAAACGTATAGGTTCAAAAATATTGAATAATAATGATAGACGTTAAAGGAATAACCAAATCGTTTGGAAAGTTGCAAGTGCTCAAGGGCATCGACCTGCACATCGACAAGGGCGAGGTGGTAAGCATTGTTGGCCCGTCGGGAGCCGGCAAGACTACGCTGTTGCAGATAATAGGCACCCTTGACAAGCCCGATAGCGGCACGGTCGTGGTAGACGGCGTGGACGTGAGCGGCTTGTCGGAAAAGAAGCTCGCCGACTTTCGCAACAAGCACATTGGTTTCGTGTTTCAGTTTCACCAGTTGCTGCCCGAGTTCACGGCGTTGGAGAACATCATGATTCCCGCGTTCATCGCCGGCAAGGGCCGTCAAGAGGCCCGCAAGCGCGCTGAGGAACTGCTCGATTTCATGGGTCTCAGCGAGAGGGCAGGGCACAAGCCCAACGAGCTGTCAGGCGGTGAGAAGCAGCGTGTGGCAGTGGCGCGCGCGCTCGTGAACAATCCCGCCGTGGTGCTTGCCGATGAGCCCTCGGGCAGTCTCGACTCCAAAAACAAGTCGGAACTGCACCAGCTCTTCTTTGACCTTAGAGACAAGTTTGGCCAAACTTTCGTCATCGTGACCCACGACGAGAGTCTCGCCAAGTTGACCGACCGCACCATACACATGAAAGACGGACTGCTGGAAGCCTCTCGCCCGGCTTCTCCAAAGCCATCCACGGTAGGCGAGGGCGAAAGCACACAGGAGACGATATGAGCATGCTCGTTGCCCTGAGCGGAGGCCCCGACAGCGTGGCGTTGCTGCGCATGCTCATCGACAAGGGCCACAAGGTGGAGGCTGCTCACTGCAACTTCCACCTCCGTGGCTCGGAGAGCGACCGCGACGAGGCGTTTTGCAAGGCCCTTTGCGAGAAGTTGGGGGTGAAGTTGCACACGGCGCATTTCGACACCAAGGAGTTCGCCAAGCTGCGCGGCATATCCATCGAGATGGCGGCAAGGGATTTGCGCTACCACTGGTTCGCCCAACTTGCCCGAGACCTCAACGCCGACGCGGTGTGCGTGGCTCACCACAGCGACGACCAAGTGGAGACGATACTCCTCAATTTGCTTCGCGGCACTGGGCTCAAGGGACTGCTCGGAATGAGGCGTCGAAATGGTATCTTCTTGCGCCCAATGCTCAATATGTCGAGAAAGGACATCCTCGCATACCTCAAACGCATAGGGCAAGATTACGTTACGGACAGCACTAACCTCGAAGACGACGTGCAGCGCAACAAGCTGCGTCTTGATGTCATACCGATGCTTGAGAAGGTCACGCCCGCGGCAAAACAAAACATCCTGCGCATGGCCGACAACCTTGGCGACATAGAGAAGGTGGTAAATCAAAGCCTTGGTGAGGCAATGGGTAAAAGCAAGCGAAAGTGCGTCTCCGGTGAGGCTTATTCCATGGAAACAATAAGAAGTTACGTCAGTCCGCGACTGCTCCTTTGGAGCATTCTCTCACCCTGTGGTTTCAACCGTGCGCAAACGGAGGAGGTGCTCTCTTCGACACAAGGCGGAAAGACATGGACGTCAAAGAACCATGTGGCAGTGGTGAGCAACGGCAAGTTGTTTGTTTATTCTGCTGAGGAATGGAACAAGCCATTGCCCACGTTGCGTGTTCCCGAGGAGGGCTTGTATGGCCTTGGCGACCGCAAGCTGCGCGTTTCCATAGAGCAGGTTGACGGTTGCCCTCGACCTTCAAAAGACAAGCTCGTTGCCACGCTCAACGCCGATGGCATCGCTTTCCCGTTGACGGTGAGACCCGCTAATGACGGCGACCGCCTTTCGCCTTATGGCATGAAAGGCTCAAAGCTCGTTGCCGACTACCTCAAAGACAAGAAGGCGGAGCCGATAGAGCGGCATCGACAGCTCGTTGTCGCCACTACCACAAACGACATAGTGTGGCTTGTCGGGCGGACAATAGACGACAGCAAAAAGATGGATGAACACACGAAGAGGGTAATGACCCTAAGTATTGAATAATAAAAAAGGATTGATTATCGGAGCGGTCACATTTATGATGGCCGCTCCGTTTGTTACACGGTATTTATAAAACACGAAAATCCCCGGCTTGCGATTGCAAACCGGGGATTTTCTTTATTTTCTATATGTTCCCGTCAAGGGAACGTAAGTCCTATTAAGGCTCAGCGATCATGATAGAGACACGGTTCTTGTCGTTCTCAGAGAACGGCTGTACGCGTGCGCCCTTGCTGTCAGAGGTGATGCGGCTTGCGTCGATACCCTTGTCCTTGAGGGCCTTCACCACTGTTGCGGCACGCTGTGCTGCGAGGCGATCGTTGATTCTGTTGTTGCCAGTGCCGGCGTCAGCGTAACCTGTTACGGTCACCTTAGCCTCTGGATGCTCGTTCATGTAAGCCACGATGTCGTCAACCTTCGGCTGCTCCTTGGCGGTAACGGCAGTCTTGTTGATTGTGAAGAACACGTCACGACGGATAGGCTCGATCTTCTGAACTGGTGCTGGAGCTGGTGTAGGCTCAACATACTCTTCCTTCTGTGGCTCTGGTGCTGGAGCTGGCTCTGGAGTCTTCTTGGTGTAGCTCTTGCCCAGGTTGATGCGCAGACCTGCGAGGGCGTTGAAATACCAGTCGGGGTTGCCAGCCTTCTTGGAGTTGTACTTATCTGTCAGGATGTTGGCGTTGCCTTCGAGCATGATGCTGACGGCCTTGCTGACACGGAAGTTCAGCTCTACGCCACCACGACCTACGGGACGCACCTTCGTGCCTTCCCAGATGTAACGCATGTTGTAGTCCTTGGCCAGTGCGTTAGCCTCGTCGTTGTCGAAAGCGATGTTAGCACCGCCGCCGATGAACGCGCTGAGGTTGAACACGCGGTTAGGGTTCCAACCACAGAAAGCGTTGCTGAGGTTGAAGATGAAGTCGATGCCAGGAGCGACATACTTCCACTTATAAGTGACGTTTGCGGGAGCGGTCGTGCCGGTCTCTGTCACGCCATTGTATCCACCCTTGCTCTGCCAAGCGTTTACCGCAACGCGAGCGCCAAACCAAGGATTGAACTGATAGCCAATGCCAAGCTGCACGTTGGGTGAGATGAGGTCACCAAACTTTGCCTCACCGAGCGTGTACTGAGCACCACCCTGCAAATCCAGGAATGCGTGCTTCTTGAATGTGTACTCATTGCCAGCCTTATCTGTATAAGTGGCTTGAGCCATGGCAGCTGAAGATCCGCCAAGGACCAACGCTGCAACCAATAAAGTCTTAATGCACTTCATAAAGCGATTAATTTAGTTAATATTCTCTTGTTTATTTCTCTCAAATTATATAAGCCACACTAAACCGTTTGCAAAGTTAGCAAATAATTTAATAGCTGACCTTTTTTTTATGGATTTTTTTCTAAAATCTTAAAATTCGGCATTCTTCGGCGTGCGTGGGAAAGGTATGACGTCGCGAATGTTTTGCATGCCCGTCACGAAGAGGATAAGCCTCTCGAATCCAAGGCCAAAGCCGGCGTGTGGGCAAGAGCCGTACTTGCGGGTGTCGAGATACCAGCTGTAGGTGTCTTCCTTCATGCCGCGGCGCTCTATTTCGTCAAGAAGTTTCTTATAGTTCTCCTCACGCACAGAGCCGCCGATGATCTCGCCTATGCGCGGGAAGAGCACGTCGGTGCCCTGCATGGTCTTGCCGTCGGGGTTCTTCTTCATGTAGAACGCCTTTATCTCGGTCGGGTAGTCGGTCATGATGACAGGGCGCTTGAAGTGCTCCTCCACGAGGTAGCGCTCGTGCTCAGAGGCGAGGTCCATGCCCCAGCCCGTGATTGGGAACTCAAACTTGTGACCGTCCTTCACAGCCTGCTGGAGGATGTTGATGCCCTCGGTGTAAGGCAGGCGCACGAAGTCTTCCTTGACCACGTTCTCCAAAGTCTGTATCAAGGTCTTGTCTATCATCTTGTTGAGGAACTCCAGGTCGTCGCGGCAGTTGTCGAGGGCCCAGCGCACGCAATACTTGATGAAGTCTTCCTCAAGGTCCATCAGCTCGGTCTTGTCCATGAACGCCACCTCTGGCTCAATCATCCAGAACTCGGCGAGGTGTCGGGGCGTGTTGCTGTTCTCGGCGCGGAATGTCGGGCCGAAGGTATAGATGGCTCCGAGAGCCGTGGCTCCAAGCTCACCCTCAAGCTGCCCGGAGACGGTGAGGTTGCACTTCTTGCCGAAGAAATCCTTGTCGTATTCCACCTTGCCGCTCTTTGCCACGCGGTCGAGGTCGAGAGTGGTCACCTGGAACATCTCGCCCGCGCCCTCGCAGTCGCTGGCTGTAATCAGCGGGGTGTTGAAATAATAGAATCCGTGCTCGTGGAAATACTTGTGGATGGCTATTGCCATGTTGTGGCGAATGCGGAACACGGCGCCAAACGTGTTGGTGCGCAGGCGCATGTGAGCGTACTGACGCATATACTCAAACGACTGACCCTTCTTCTGCATGGGGTAGTCGGATGGGCAGAGACCATAGATCTCAATCTCCGAAGCCTGTATCTCCACCGTCTGGCCCTTGCCTTGGCTCTCCACGAGGATGCCGGTGGCGCGGATGCACGCGCCGGTGGTGATGCTCTTCAGCATCTCGGCGTCGAACTTCTCGGGAGCCACGACCACCTGGATGTTCTTGATGGTAGAACCGTCGTTCAAGGCGATGAAGTCTACCGCCTTGCTGCTCCTGTGTGAGCGCACCCAACCCTTGACAGTGATTTCCTTGTTATAATCGGTGCTCTTGAGAGCATCTATGACTTTTGTTCTCATATTATTAAAAACCCTCCCCAAGTAGCATCGAGCCACCTCGTCGCCAGGAGAGGTATTTTATTTTAATGGTTAAATCTTGTGTTTTAATATATGTCGTCCATGCCAGGCCCATTGGCCTGGCACGACCTTATTCAAACATTCCGCTGCGCAGCGTTTCCACTTCCCTCTCTGTGAGGAAGCGCCAGTCGCCACGGCGAAGGTTCTTCTTCGTGAGGCCGGCAAACTGCACGCGGTCAAGCTTGACGACACGATAGCCTAACGACTCGAATATGCGGCGCACGATGCGGTTGCGACCGCTGTGTATCTCGATGCCCACCTGCGAGTGGTCGCGCTCGTCGGCATACTCTATGGCGTCGGCGTGCACCTCGCCATCCTCAAGCTCTATGCCGTCGGCTATCTTTTGCAGGTCCTCGGTGGAGACGTTCTTGTCGAGGAAGACGTGGTACACCTTCTTCTTGAGGAACTTGGGGTGCGTCAGCTTCGAAGCCAGCTCGCCGTCGTTGGTGAGCAGGAGCACGCCCGTGGTGTTGCGGTCGAGGCGGCCTACGGGATAGATGCGCTCAGGGCAAGCGTCCTTCACGAGATCCATCACGGTCTTGCGCTGCTGTGGATCGTCGGACGTGGTGACATAGTCCTTTGGCTTGTTGAGCAGGATGTAGACCTTCTTCTCTATCGAAACGGGGTTGTCGCGGAACAGCACCTCGTCGGAGCGCTTCACCTTGGTGCCGAGCTCGGTGACGACCTCGCCGTTCACCTTCACCACCCCCGAGGCGATGAACTCATCAGCCTCACGGCGTGAGCACACGCCGGCGTTGGCGAGATACTTGTTCAAGCGTATGGGCTCGTCCGGGTCGACGTGCTCCTCCTTGTATTCGATACGCTTCTTCATGCTGTATTTGGCGTTAGGGTCAAAGCCTGGACGTGGGCCGTTGTTGTAGCCACGATAGCCGTTGTTGCCATAGCCACCCTGACGGTTGCCGTATCCGCCCTGGCGACGGTTGTTGCCGTATCCGCCTTGGCGGTTGTTGTTGTATCCGCCTTGGCGGTTGTTGTAACCACCCTGACGGCGTGGCTGGTAGCCGCCTTCGGCATTGTAGCCGGAACGTTGCTGGTAGTCGCCCTGCTGACGTGGCTGGTAGCCACCCTCGGCGTTGTAGCGAGGACGTTGCTGGTAGTCGCCCTGCTGACGTGGCTGATAGCCGCCCTCGGCGTTGTAGCGAGGACGTGGCTGGTAACCACCCTGACGGTTGCCGTATCCGCCCTGACGCTGATAACCGCCCTGGCGATTGCCATATCCGCCTTGACGTGGCTGATAACCGCCCTGGCGTGGCTGATAGCCACCCTGCTGGCGATTGGAGTCGCCGTCCAAGGCCGCGCCAAAGCCCTCGGGGCGGAAACCGCCCTCAGCCGGCTTGCCTGCCTGCACGCGGTTGGCGCTATACTGTGGGCGCGAAGCCGTGGTGTGAATGCGTGGGCGCTGCGTGCGTCCTGTCCCGGGGTTGAAATCTCTCTGATTCTGATGTCCGCTTACGTGTGAATACCCCTCACGGGCATCTTTTTGCGGCTCTTGTGCCGCCTGCGTCTTTTCCTGTTCTTCTGACATAGTAGTAACTTGCTAAATCCGTGAAAACTATATCACTATAGGTCTCCACAGACATTGATACTTTTATAAAACTAAATACCTGTGTAATTATGCGGAGTGATGGCAAGGAGCTCTTGCTTGACCTCCGGCTTGACATTTAAACTATTGATGAAATCGTGAATCGTGTCTTCCGTCATTGTCTTGTTGGTGCGCGTGAGTTGCTTCAGCGCCTCGTAAGGATGAGGGTATCCCTCGCGACGGAGAATGGTCTGTATGGCCTCTGCCACCACTGCCCACGTGTTGTCAAGGTCGGCGCTTATCTTCTCCTCGTGGAGGATGAGCTTGCGTAAGCCCTTGAGTGTTGACTGGATGGCGATGATGGAGTGGCCGAGAGGCACGCCAATGTTGCGGAGTACCGTGGAGTCGGTCAAGTCTCTCTGCAAGCGGCTTATTGGCAGCTTGGTGGAGAGAAATGTGAGCACGGCGTTTGCCATGCCGAGGTTGCCCTCGCTGTTCTCGTAGTCTATGGGGTTGACCTTGTGGGGCATGGCTGATGAGCCCACCTCGCCGGCCTTGATCTTCTGCTTGAAATAGTCCATCGAGATGTACATCCAGAAGTCGCGGTCGAGGTCGATGATGATCGTGTTTATGCGGCGTATGCCGTCGAAGATGGCTGCGAGGTAGTCGTAGTTGGAAATCTGGGTGGTATACTGCTCACGCTCCAAGCCGAGCTTCTCGCTCACGAACTTGTTGCCGAAGGCGCGCCAGTCGTAGTCGGGGTAGGCCACGTGGTGGGCGTTGAAGTTGCCCGTGGCGCCGCCAAACTTAGCGGTTATCTTCGATGCCTTGAGGGTGTTGAGCTGCTCGGTGAGCCTGTACACATACACCATTATCTCCTTGCCCAGGCGTGTCGGCGACGCGGGCTGGCCGTGGGTCTTGGCGAGCATCGGCACGTCTTTCCACTCGTCGGCGTAGGTCTGGAGCTGGGCTATGAGCTCCTCCACCTG
>DAINOS010000052.1:0-14185 GCA_036743855.1 Prevotella sp.
CGCCTTTGGTGGTGCTTGAGGTCTTGGCATCGGAGAAGCCAATGACGCGGGCTCCGAGGCGGTTGGCCGCTGTCTGGAACGACAGTTGTGTGCGTGTTGATGGTTCAAAGAAAAGGGTGGCAACGACCTTGCCCTTGAGAATCTCACGATTGGGATGACGCTCAAACTCTTCTGCCATTTGCAGGAGGTAGAGGAGTTGTTGCTTGTCGAGGTCGGCAATCGTGACAAAATTACGTTTTTCCATTACAGTGGGTTGTATTTGCGGAATTGTTCTAATGCAAAGATACGAAGAAAAACGAAAAGACTTAAGCTTTGGCAGTTTTATTTGCAAAATATTTTTCAATGCCGATAAACAAGCGTTACACCGTTGAGGCGGCTAAACACCGCTGTCGTGAAGCGGCGATGAAAGGACGTGGAATCTTTTATGTATTTTTTTTGCTTAAACCATGAAATTGGAGTAACTTTGCCGTGATTTTGAATGAATGTATATGTCTTACGTTAAAGTTAACAAGAAAGGCAAAGTGCTATTGTCGTTTGCCAATGTTATAGTTTGTTTCGCGCTCGTCTTTTGCGTGTCCACTGCTTGGGCGCAAAAGCCATCAACCGCTCAAGCCGATACGACCGCGTCGGCTGCGACGGCAACCGCTGATGACGCCGCCGCTGACTCGCTCATGGATGCCGACAGCACGGCTGCCACGGCAGACCTCGACGGTGATGCAGGCATGCCGGCAGAGGAAGGACAGGGCTTCTACAAGTCGCTCAAGACCAAGTTTATCGAGGGCAACGCCGGTTTCATGTCGTTTGTGGCACTGGCGTTGGTGTTGGGCCTTGCTTTCTGTATAGAGCGCATAATCTATCTCAGCCTTTGCGAGATAGACGCCAAGAAGTTCATGGCGGATCTCAGCAGGCACGTTGAGGCCGGCGACATCGAAGCTGGAAAGGCTCAGTGTCGCGACACTCGTGGTCCCGTGGCGTCAATATGCTATCAAGGCTTGGAGCGCATAGGTGAGAAGATGGACAACATAGAACGGAGCGTCGTGAGCTACGGTTCTGTGCAGGATGCCAACTTGGAGAAAGGATGCTCCTGGATAACGCTCTTCATAGCCATGGCGCCGTCGCTCGGATTCCTTGGCACCGTGGTGGGAATGGTCATGGCGTTTGACCAGATACAGACGGCTGGCGACATAAGTCCGACAATTGTAGCCGCGGGCATGAAAGTGGCGCTTATAACAACCATCTTTGGCATAATAGCGGCACTTATCCTTCAATTGTTCTACAACTATATACTATCCAAGATAGACCACCTCACCTCGCAGATGGAAGAGTCGGCGATAACCCTCATGGACGTTATCGCCAAATACAAGAAAGCCAACAAGGAGGGCTGATTTATGACGACTGATTATAGAAAGCTGCCCTCACGGGTGCTCTACGTGTTGTGTGGCATCACCGTGCTGGTGTTCGCCCTTTTCTGGCTCGTCGGGTTTGACAGGCCTTATGAGGACGACGGCAACTTCAGCGCGCCGCTATTCACCGACGTGCTTCTCGTGTTCATGCTTTTGCTCACGGCAGGAACCATCGGCGTGGCCGTTTGGTCGGTGATAAGGAGCGGCAAGGTGAGTGGTGGAGGAGAACGCGTGGTCAACAATATTCCCGTGAGAAAGATAGGCTTGGTTGTCGCGACGGGCACGGTAGTGATGCTTCTCTTGACTTTTTTGCTCGCCTCGACGGATCCTATGAAAATCAACGGTCTAAACTATACCGACAAGTTTTTGCTCAGGGCTTCTGGCATGTTCGTGTCCACGTCGTTGGTGATGATATTAGTCGCCATCGCCGCGGTTGTCTATGGAGCCACAAAATACATCCGTAAACCATGATGCTCAAGCATAAGTCACGGCGCGTGCCAGGGTTGAACACCACTTCTACGGCTGACATATCGTTCATGCTTCTCATCTTCTTCCTTGTCACGACCAACATGGACATAGACAAGGGGCTGAGACGGCAGCTTACCCCGACGGGCAAGGACGACGTGCAGCAGTCGTTTGTGGAGAAAGGCACAACGATGAAGCTCACCATCAATGCCCAAAGCCAGTTGTCGCTCGACGACAAGCCTTTTCCCGTGGGCAAGCTGCGCTATGAGGTCGAGAACTTCGTCAGGCGGGTAGGCAAGCGCCATCTCATCACTGTCAGTGTGGACCCACAGGCGAGTTATGATGCTTATTTCGCCATGCAGGAAGAACTCGTGGCAGCTTATCGCAACTTGCGAGAGCAGACGGCGTTGAGGCTCTTCGGCAACCATTATGCGGCGTTGTCGCAATCGCAGCGCGACAAGGTGAAGGACGAATGCCCACAACGCATTGCCGAACAATACAATGGAAAAGGAGGCGAACAATGAGAATGTTTCAACGGAGAAGGCATGAGGTGCCAGGGCTTAACACCGCGTCGCTGCCAGACCTTATATTCACGGTACTCTTCTTCTTCATGATAGTCACGCACATGCAGAAGGAAACTGTCAAGGTGAAATTTCGCACACCTCAGGGAACCGAGCTCACACGACTGACCAAGAAAACTTCTGTGACATATATCTATATCGGTCGTCCAACAGCCGAACTTCGTAAGGTGTACGGCAGTGCCACGCGAATACAGCTCAACGACAAATTCATATCGCCATCGGAAGTGGCTGATTATGTAGCTGCCGAGAAAAACAGGATGTCACCCGAAGACCAAGAGCAGATGACGGTGTCGATTAAGGCAGACCGTGGCACGAGAATGGGAATAATAAGCGATGTGAAGCAAGCGCTAAGGGAAGCAAAGGCTTACCGCATAAACTATTCGGCCACTGACAAGCGACATCATGGCGAGGAACGATAGCCTTGCCTTTACACAAATCAAACAGTTTTGTGCTATTTGGGGCACCTTGTGGGTAGTATTTAAAACATAACGGCTTAAAATAGTTGCAGATTATTAGAAAAGTTCGTAACTTTGCCGTGTTATTAAAAGATATTCTAAATATAATGGCACGTCAAGTTATTGATGCATTAGACAAAAAAATCCTGCAACTTATTCAGAGTGACGCTCGTATACCATTCCTTGAGGTGGCAAGGGCGTGCAATGTCAGTGGTGCCGCTATCCATCAGCGCATCCAAAAACTCACATCCCTTGGCATCATCAAGGGTTCGCAGTTTATCATAGACCCAGAGAAGATAGGCTATGAGACATGTGCCTATGTGGGTCTGTATCTCAAGGATCCAGAGAAGTTTGACCAGGTGGTCGAGAAGTTGCGTCAGATACCTGAGGTGACGGAATGCCACTACACCACAGGCGGTTTCGACATGTTTATAAAAATATTCGCCCACAACAACCATGACCTTCTCAATATCATCCACGACAAGCTTCAGCCACTGGGCCTTTCCCGCTCAGAGACCATAGTCAGCTTCAATGCGGTCATCGACCGTCAGTTGCCTATAGACTTTACGGCTCAGTCTGCTGTTGACGATAACCAGAACTTGTAGGCGGCGTGCCAGAATCGTGACACTGGCCTACCAAAGACTGTCTCCGCTGGAAACATCTTGGCGAAGTGAAGGTTGCGGTAAGTCTCAAGGAGATATTGCCGCCAAAGGGGAAGATGAGAAAAGTCGTACCTTTCGTCATGGAAGCCAAAGTTGCCAGCTTTCAGCATTTCCTCAAGCAGCATCTCGCCTATCTTGGGATTAGGTTCGCAAAGCGACTTCCCCTGTTCCAGTCCCAAAATGTCGCGCATGATGAACATCATCGCGGCGGTGAACTTTCTCATGTTCATGTGCTTGGCATTGGCCATGATGTCTTTGTCTATCGTGGGCATGGAGCTAAGAAGGTAATAAAAGTCGATTACCTGCCTGAATCCCAATCCCTCGAAGAAGAAGTGGTGCATCATGTGTGACAGTTGGAAGATGCAGTCAAATTCTGGACTCAGAACTCCGATTTCACCCAAACCGTCTGGCAACACTGCTTTGTTGCCAAACTGTTTGGCTTTCTCCCTCTTGAAATATTTTCGCAGTCGCCACTCATAGAAGAGGTTTCCCATGAATGAAGGCACGTAATGCGCTTCAACAGGCGTGCGCAGTCCTTTCACGTCTATGTGATGATAGCCGATGATAGCCTCAGGGTCGTGACGGCGTGCCCAATGTATCACTTGCTTTGTTGAAGCCATCGTCCACAAGTCGATGTCGCCAGGCTCACGCATATAAGGGTCAGGGTACAGCAAGGCGTTAGCTTGGCCTTTCATCACCACGCTATCCAAGCCTGTTTCCTTTTTAAATACCTTCGTGATAAAGTCGGCATCGCGGTATACTTGCACGTTTGTTCTCTTTATAGCCGACAAAATGGCCAACCAGCGCCCCAACTGCTCAGTGTCGGGGTGTGGATCAGAGCTTTTCAGTTTTTTGATGCCGCGGAATAATACCCCACGTATGCATTGACTCGTGCCGAACTTGAACAATCCGTCCCAGTCGATGTCGTGGATAGAGGTTGGCAGCTCTGCCTTATCGTTAAGGCTGAAGCGAAGAAAGTCGAGATAGGCTTTTGTCTTGTTGTCCATGATCATTCTTTAAGTTCCATAGCGTGAACGTGAATCCCTCGTGTCGACTCCGTTCCACTTCTTGCCACTGTCTTGTGTCAAACTCAGGGAAGAACGTGTCGGCATCCTTAGGTTCTTGATCCACTAACGTGATATACATTCGGTTGGCCAATGGCATGGCCGCGCGATAAAGTGTTGCACCGCCAATGATGAACACCTCTTCGGTGTCGTCTTTGTTGTCTTGCGAGCAGAGGCTAAGTGCCTCGTCAAGCGAAGCGCAAACCTTGCAACCTGGCAACGAGTTGAGCGTGGCACTCACCACGATGTTGCGGCGTCCAGGTAGCGCGCCGTGTGGCAGCGACTCGTAGGTATGCCTTCCCATTATGATGGTGTGCCCCCAAGTTACGCTCTTGAAACGGGCGAGGTCTTCTGGCAGGTGCCATGGCAGCGCGCCATTGCGACCTATAGCGCGGTTGCGCGCCATGGCAACGATGATGCTGACGATGGGATGTGTGAGCTTTTTATTTTCCATTCTTGTGGATAGAGGTTGTTGGCTCGTTGGCCTATGTTTTTCACGAATCCCAAAGGTTGTTGGCGATAAGTGACTATCGTAAAGCCGCGAGGCGCGCCCGTGGGTAGGGTTACGCTCTCTTTTCGCAAGTAGTTGACAGCTTGTGTGAAGTTGAGTTCCGCTTGCGGAAATGCCGACTTGTTGAGAGCCATGCTTAGTGCGAGTGACGTGTCGGGGATGACGTTCTTGCCCTTCCTTGTGCCCAATTCCACACCAGCGTGGATAACGTGGAGCGGTTTAGCCACATTGTTATATATGTCAACCCACCTTGAAGGTATGGCCCTGAGGCTGTCTTTCGCCTCCACTATGGCAAAGTCGCCAACCAACCAATTGCCGAAGTCGGTGGGCTTTCTCTTTCCCTTGCCTTTGCCTTCAATTGCTATGGTCTTGCTCTTCTTATCCTTGCCGTCTTTCCTCAGCACTGCCATGAACAGTCCTTCTCCCCGTGTGCGGCCAGGGATGAACCGGTAGCAAGGCAGCGAGCCAATTAGAGGCCCCGTGATATTCCATTCCGCCGGAACGTCCAAGCTGATGGCTTTCGCTCCAAGGTTGTCGACAATCCACTGTATGTTTTCCTCATCCTCATGGGCGTTGAAGGTGCAAGTGGAATAAACAAGTGTGCCGCCAGGCTTCAGGCAGGGCCAAATGTCTTCAATGATTGAGCGTTGTAGCAGTCGGCACTTCTCCACGTTCTGCGTGCTCCATTCCTCAATGGCTCCAGCGTCCTTGCGAAACATGCCTTCGCCTGAACATGGCACGTCGGCCACCACGAGATCAAACGTAAGTTTGGCCTTCTTGTAGTCACGAGGAAAATTATTTGTCACAATGACATCAGGGTGACCAAACTTCACCATGTTTTCCTTGAGCACACTTGCCCTTGGCTTCATGGGCTCGTTGCTAAAGAGCAAGCTGCCTTCGGGCAGAATGGAGCGCAGGACAGTTGACTTGCCTCCTGGGGCGGCGCAAATGTCAGCGGCAAGCAAGGCCTCGTTGGGTATGACACCACGTTCAAGGCATTGCCTTATGGCTTCTGCAATGAACATCGATGACGCTTCTTGAACATAATACAGGCCAGCGTGGAGCATTGGGTCGAAGGTGAACGCGGGGCGGCCCGTGAGCCAATATCCCCATTCGCACCAAGGCACTTGCTCGCAACCGTCAAGGCCGTCGTGGGTCTTGAATGGGTTGAGACGCACGCTCACTGGCGCTTCTTGCGCCAGTCCGTTCTCCAAGGTGGAGTACAGCGAGTCGCCCATAAGCTGGCGAGTATATTCTGCGAAATCCTTTGGTATCATGGTCTTGTCTTGATTCCGTATGCCGACAAGGGCACCGCGTGGTTGTGGTCGTTGAGATAGTAGCGCGTGCCAAGCTTGTAGGCAGGATTGGCAAGCGACAGGCTGTCAAGATTCACTTTCGTCTTGATGCCACCAATCGAGAGCATTGTCGGGAACACTGAAGCGTTAGATTCAACGCCCTTGTTCAAGTTGTGTTTCAACGCTGTTATGATTGATGGATATAACCTCTTGTAGTTATCCGATGTCCAAACCATCAGAGGTACGTCTGTGTCGTAGGTCGATGGTCGTGGCGAGGCATGGAGGAACAGCTTGCGGTTGTCGTCGAATATGTTCTCGCCGTGATCAGAGGTATAGAGCAGTGCCGATACGCAGCCTTGACTTCTGAGCATGGAGATGAGATTAGTAAGGAAGCGATCGGTCTCCAGGATGGTATTGTCGTAAGCGTTGACCAGTTGCGGACGGTTCTTTGCCTTTGCCTCTGTGGGCAAGTCGGGCAGGAAATGCGCGTCAGCTTTCGGATAGCGGTCTCGATAATTAAAGTGAGAGCCGTACATGTGTAGCACGATAAACAGCTTCCTTGGATGCTTGTCCAGTTCCCTTTTCACGTATGGAAGTAGTTGCGAGTCGTAAGTGAGAGCATTGGGCAAGTGCTCGCGGATAAAGCATACGTCGTTGGCCTCCTCTCCGAGGAAATCTATATATGAGTGGTTGCGTTGTTGGTTGGAGAAGAATGCCGTGTGAAAGCCAGCCTCTCTAAAAGCCGCTATTATACCTTTCTCGTGGTACAGGCGGTCGTGATCCTCGGCGGTGGAGGCGCTCAAGAGCATTGGTACGCTCTTGTGGGTAGTGTTGGATTGTGACCGCACGCCTTTGAATACCATCAGTCCGCCCTCTTTGGAAAGTCCTGGATTAGTTTGGCGTGGATAGCCGTAGATTTGGAAGTCGCGTGAGCGTGCCGTCTCGCCAACTACCAATATGTATACCTCCGTGGAATCCTTGTCGTGTTGGGAAGCGGAATTGAAACGATACCCTGCCACATTTTCTTGATAATGCTCAGATAGCCAACTCTCGTGAATGGCGAGGTAGAGATTGTAGAAAACGTTTATCGGGTACAAGTTGTTCTCGACCCTGTATTCAAATCTTCCTGCTTTCTCCTCGCCTTTAGGATAGACAAAATAGAGCGAGACAGTGAGAATGGCCGCAGCCGCTCCTACAATCAAGGACAAACGACGGATGGGGCGGCGAGCAGCGGCGCAAAGCGAAATGTGGCGCGACCATTGCAAAGCCGCCACGATGAGCAAGGGGAGGTAAACCACGAAAACACCAGCTACAGCGGGCACGAGGTTGTCGAGAAGCTCCATTGCCTCGCCTGGGTTTGTAGTGATAAGGTTGAGGAACATGTCGGTTGCTATCACCCCACCACCGTATAGGTAAACAAGAACCATTTGGAAGGCGGCGAAAAACACCAGCGGGAAGAGAATCCAAACTTGTCTGCCAGTGCGACGCGAGAGCGACATTATGATGGCGTATGCCGCCATGGGCAGGAAAATGTTTGCTATCGCTGCACCAAGTGGCATCGAGTCGGTTATAGACAGCGCGATGTTTGGCACTGTCAGTACTATGACAGCGTAGCGGAAAAGAAATATAGGTGATAGTATGAAATGCAGCTTATTGCTCATTTGTCGTAATTGAAGGTAAAATATAGGGTGGGGCTAATTAAAAAGCCTCATTGATGTTGAAAAGGAATCCGCTTTGCCCAGACTTGCCAAAGCCGTAGTCGAGGCGCACGTTCACGTTTTTCTTGAACTCCCACCTGTAGCCCAAGCCGTAGTTGGGCAGAATGTGTCGCGCTCTCATTGAGCTGAACTTGTTGAACACCGTGCCCAAGCCTGCCCATGCCACGATACCGTTGCGTTTCCATACGTGCTGGCGAAGCTCAACCTCGCCCTCCATCTTGTTCTTGTCGCGGTAACGGCCCTCATAATAACCTCGCATGGTGTTGCTGCCGCCGAGTTTTGCCATCATGCCCCACGAGGGGTTGCCATAGTTGAATTCCGTGCGGAAGTCGAGGGCTATCAGCGTGGCGGATGATATGGGTATGTAGCCACTGGCGCGGAGGTCGGTGGTGGAGAATGCGTAATGGTTAGCCATGAATCGTGGGCGGCACACTTGCTGCAATGAAAGGTAAGCTCCGCGTTTTGGTGCCGTGAGATTGTCACGAGTGTCGTAGAGCACGGTGAAGCCGGCTCCTATGTTTGTCGTGGTGTGGCGTTGCCCACCGAGAAGCTCTGGTTTGTCGATATGGTGCGCGTTGATATAATCGAAAGTGAACGTGGGGCCTATGAACAGACTGCCCGAGGCACGGAACAGCCAACTTGCCTTCACTTGTGCTTGCCCGCGTTTCAATTTGCTCTTGTTGCTGTCATCGTCGTTTTGGTCAAACCCCACTCCCCAAAAATAGCTTGGGAAAGAATAGAAATATGTGGTGTAGTCGATGCGCTGGTGGTCGCCTGGGAAAATATGCGTGCCGCGGATGCCAATCATGTAGAAGCCTACGGTGGAAATGTCGCTGAACACCGAGACGTTGCTTGGTGGTAGCAGGCTGTCGCATTGTGCTGAATGGTACAGCCCCGATGCCACAAGTCCTATGCCAAACTTCGTGTCGGTGCTGTAGTGTGGTCCGCCAATGACAGAGAAGTCGATGCCATGTTTTTTCTTGCCCTTGTTGGCATCGTTGAAATAGTCGAGAAATCTGGTCACTACACCGCGCTTCTTGGCTGTAGTCACCGTGTCAGAATGCTCCATAGCCACGGCGTTTGTCGTGGCAAGGAGCATGAGAAATGAAAGTAATGATAGTCTCATTAATATACAAGGCCAACGTTGTCCACCCACAATGTGTTGCCAACTGTGCCTACGAAAGCACCACCATGGCTTGAGGAGAACTGTAAAATAATATGTGTAGGAGTCTCTGTTGGCGAGGCCCATCCTGTCTCGTGCACTACAACGCTCTTGCCTTTTGAGTTGCGGGCATAGTCTGTTGATCGCAGTCCCATGGTTGCGGCATCGTAGAAAGGTTTGCCTGTAATGTTGCCATAGTGAATCTCATAAGTGGCTCCGTTGACCCAGCCATTTGTGGACTTGCCATATTTCACCACCATGGTGCCTACTCGCTGCGCCGTGATTTTTCCTTTGGCGTCCTCGTGGCGCTTCTGTAGATACAGCACGGCGATGCAGTAGTCTTGACCAGGCACTGTGGAAGCCTTTGAGAAGCCAGTCTGCTTTATGCGGGTCTTGCTGCCTGGCACGTGCACGCGGTAGTCGAACCTGACGGCTTTAGGGCGAAGCTTGAAAGGTATGCCCCAGTTCAAGGCCTTGACACCTTCCTTGGTGCCAGTGATGGGCTCTTTCATGTCGCCAAGGAATATGCTGCCGGCGGCGAGCACCTTGATGTTCATGAGACCGAGCACCTTGCAGGTTTCTATGTGGGTCTCCATCTTGACGCAATGACCTGAACCGTGGACGTCGCGATAGACGGAATTGTTGGTCTTGACTATTCCCATCACTTTTGCCATCACGTTGCTTGTGCCCCAAGGTGAGCCTCCGAGGTTGACGTATGGTTTCTCGCCCGTAATCTCACGATTAGGACCAATCTCATAGAGGGTCTTCGTGTTGCCGCCAATCACTGATGACTCATGAACGTGGCGCACGACCCAAGTGTCGAAGTTGCCATATTTGAATGGCACGAACTTTCCCTCGGCATGGCAAGTCAGGGAAAGGAGAGCGCTGGCCAATAGTGCCAGCGTGGTGTTTTGAAGTCTTTTCATAATGCTATGAAAACAATTCGATTTTTTAACATGTTTGTATACAAGGATGCAAAGGTATTAAAATAATCGTAAACATAGCTTCTTGACGGTAAACTTTTTTATTGAGTTGAGTTTTTAATAGCTTGCCTCGTTTGCCATATGCCATGCCGTGAGATAGGAAGCACGTGTTATTTCGGTGAGCTTTGGATAGTTCAATGTTGGTGCCTCGTCGTCAGGCTGGTTGTAGTGCGGCTGTCCGCCTGTGTGATACCATACTATTGGCACGCCCTTGAGGTGGAACGATTGCTGGTCGCTGCCTCCGATAGGATTTTCCCATGCACGGTAGTCGGGCTCAAAGGTGCTGAACTTGTATTTGTTGACGTCTCCTTTTAGCCAATCTCCGAGTTTTGGATGTGCCGCCGTGAAGAAATACATGAGGTATTTGCTGTCTGTCCCACTTCCCACCATGTCGAAGTTGAGATAGCCTTTCACTTCTTGCATGCCATCAAAGTTGTCGGTGAAATATTGCGAGCCGAGCAGTCCTTGCTCCTCGCCGTCCCAGAAGGCGAATATCACCGTGCGTTCAGGCTTTTCTCCGCTTGCCACAAACGCTTTCATTATCTGCAATGCTGCCGCCACGCCAGAGGCGTTGTCATCGGCTCCGTTGTATATTCCGTCTCCCGCCACGTCCGGGTATATGCCTTCGTGGTCAAGATGCGCTCCCACCACAACATACTCGTCGCCCTTCCGTCCTGGCAACACGGCAAGCACGTTGCTTAAGGCGAGCGACTGGTAAACACCTTTCTTTATCTTCGCTATCGAGTCGGCGTTTACGTAGAATCGTGGGCTTCGCTTAAGTCTCTGTGTGCCGCAAGCCTCGAATGGTTGCTCATACGAGTTGCCAAGCAGGGGCTTGAGTCCGAGCTCACGTATACGCGACTCTATGTAGCGTTTGGCAATGCGTGACCCACGTTCACCGGCTCTACGACCCTCAAGCAAGTCGTCTGCAAGAAAATAAACATGGGCGCGTGCGGCATCTTCGGTGATGGTGCGCATGCCTGCCTCTATTTTTGCTTCAGTGCTTTTGTTGGTCTTTGTCGCTTTCTTTTGCGCGGCAAAGGCATTTGTTGTCATGGCTGCCATTGCCACGATGGATAAAAGAATTGCTGTCTTGATGTTCATCTTTTATTATAATGTGTTATTTGTATATCGCTTGTTTAATATTCCATTGAGAATGAGATTCCGCGTCGCATCATGTCTTTCGCCATTGGGCGCATGCGTTTCACGAACGACTCCCATGAGCGTTTCTCCTGTGGGCTCCAGCCTGCCTCGGCCAAGGCAATGGCACGTGGGTAAGCTTGGTAGTAAATGCGCTCGGGCGACGTGATGCACTCGCTCCAAAGCGTTCCTGCCACGCCGAAAAGGTTGTTGTTCTCAAAGTCCTTGTCCATACCCCACGCCGGGTCGAGCGAATAGGTGGCTTTCAGCGATGTGACAGGCATACCCCAGTTCACCTCTGGCATGTCGCCCTTTGCCATGGGATAGTCGAAATAGCAATGTTCTCCGGGGCAGAGCATGATGCGCGCGTTGTTGTCCACGGCGGCCTTTAGTGCCTTGCTCGTCAGTCCGTTGCGCCATGCGAACGTGACGCATCCTGGTTGGATGGTCTTGAAGTCGGTCTCATACCAAAACATTGGTGTCTTGTGGTAAGTGTCGCGCAGCAGTTTTATTATGCGGTCGAATAGATAGCCTTGCAACTTCCAGTTTTCCGAACGGTCGGTAGACGTTATGCCAAGCTGTTTTTTAAGAGCCTGGCATTTCGGGCAATCTGTCCAGCAGTCAAGGGCGGGGTTGCCTGCCTCGTCGCCGCCGAGGTGTATGTACTTAGACGGGAATATGTCGGCAAGCTCTTTGAATACGTTGCCGAGAAACTCATAGGTGAATTCATTTCCTGGGCATAACAGTTCGTTGGACACGCCACAAGTGGTGCGTATTGGCACTTGGCGCTGATGGCATGTAAGCTCGGGAAACACGCTGATGGCAGCCACCTCATGTCCTGGCATCTCAATCTCTGGCACGATTTCCACGTGATAGCGCGCGGCGAACTTCACGAGGTCGCGCATCTGTTCTTGTGTGTAGAATCCTTTGTACGGAGCCTGAATGTCGTCCTGTCCCCAGCGCGACGAGGCTTGTTCGGTAAGTTGTGGGTATTTTTTTATTTCTATGCGCCATGCCTGGTCATCAACGAGATGCAAGTGCAGGGCGTTGAGCTTGTAGCGTGCCATTTCGGGAATAAAAGCCTTCAGATCATCGTATGGAATGAATGTGCGCGCCGGGTCGACCATCAATTCTCTCACGTGCGTGCGCGGAGCGTCTTTTATTGTCAATTGCGGAATGGCATCAACACAGTCTTTATTGCCAGAACCGCGCAGCATTTGGTCGAGGGTCATCAAGCCCCAAAACACGCCTCGTGGTGTCTTGCCGCTTATGGCCACGCCATTTGCGGTGACGGTGAGTGTGTATGCCTCGTCATCGGAAAGTGAGTTGTCGAGAGACAGTGAGAGTCGCACTCCACGCTGACGACTGTTGACAACGTTGCCAATTCGCTCGGTGAGCATTAGCCGCGCTTGTTCCACCTCGTTGTTAAGGCTTGGGTCATCCTCACTGTGGTCTACCATGATGTTCCATGCAGTACGCACGCCAAGTGGCTTTGCGCCATTTTTCACGTTCAGTTCTTGTGGCACAGGGGTGATGCTATTGGTTGGGTCACTCACCTCATGGGCTAACTTCGGCTCGGCAAAGAAACGGCTCCACCCGATGGCTCTCTTGTAAGCACTTTCGCAACCTTTTGGAACAATAAGCCTCACTTTGCCTGGTTCTATCCCGTAGAAAGATGATACGACTGCCTTCGGCGGGGTCTTGGAGTTGACCTTCACCGTTTTCAATCCAGAAAGGCGTGCGAAGGTATACTCGCCGATTTTCGGAGAACCGTTGATTGTGAGTTCGGTGATGCCACTACATCCTGAGAAAGCTGCATCGCCAATGCTTTCAACAGAAGCTGGTATTGTTATGCCTTGCAATTTGTCGCAGGCGAAGAATGCCTGGGTGCCAATCGTTTTCAATGCGTTGGGCAATATGATGCTTTCGAGTTGGTGGCGAGAGTGAAAGGCGTTCTTGGGTATGACTTGGCTTTGTGCTTCGCTGAGGTCGATGTACCGCACTTGAAAACACAAATCACGCATTTGGCGATAGTCGCCGTTGCATTCGGTAGAAAGCTCGCCTGTGAGTTTCAGGTTTATGGCCATTGATTTCTGCTCGGGTGTCAACTTATTCATGCGTTGCGCCGTTTGTGCTGGCAGTGTCAAAGTAATGATTGTCGAGATACACGTTATTAGTAGTGTTTTCATAGCTCGTCTTTTCGTTTTATTGTTTATTTAATGGGTATTTATAGTGTGGTTTTCTTATACCTTTGCAAAGATACTGTTTTTTCATTTCATTCTTGCCTTTTCCGGAATTTGTTTTTCCCATTATCGGCTCCATGGCGTAAAGGTGTCGGCTTCACGGTTGAATCGCGTCGCGTTTCAACCGTGATCGCGTCGCCTTTACGCTTGAATCACGCCGCCTTCACGCCGTAAGGCCGAGGGGCGCCTTTCGCCGCCAGGCAGGGGCGGGTCTTGTGCCCGCCCGCGCCCCGCATGGTCCCCTTGTCGTCCTCCCAGCATCTTATGCCCCATATGCCTATCTCTCCTTCCCTTCCTTTCCCATCTCTTCCATATTGTCTATATAGTCTATAATGTCTATTCTGTCTATCCTTGTCTATCCCCGCCTCGAAAAGCCCCATGATCCTTGATTTATATCAACAATAAAAGGAAATTTGAAAATAATCCCGAAAACATTTGGAGGGAACTGGAAAAGTGTATACCTTTGCACTCGCTTTTCGGAAATACGCCGACAAGCAACGAAG
>DAINOS010000053.1:0-14166 GCA_036743855.1 Prevotella sp.
TGCTTAGAGACATACGCTTTGGCAAGGACGACCGGACGCGGTTCCTGCCAAGCCGTGTTGAACTTGTTTTTGCGTTGACGGCTGTGTACACGGAAATACGCATCAACTTGGTACACAACAGCAAGTGGAGCAACTACAAGCGCCTTTTGGAAATACTCGAATCACACGCTTGGCAACCGAACGCAAGTGTGTGGGACAAGGAAATTGCACTCTATAACAACAAGATTGTGGAGCGTAAAATTATCACAGGCAACATCCTTGGAGCATACGTCCACCCTGCCATTGCCGAACTGAAGCCCCGTTTCATCTCCTTCTCGCTGAAAGAGAAGGATGTAGACAAGCCTCATACACAGATAGGGTTGCTCCTGCCGATGGACGAGTCAAAGATACGGAAAACACTAAACACGGTCTCCATTCCCTTGCACGAAGGTTTCAAATATGCCACCAATACCAACACCTGTTATACAATAGCAGGTCTTGGCGTGAATTTCTCGCTGATGCCATACGCCGGCTTGAAGTATGTGGTCAGCGTGAACGACAATCACTCAAAGGATTTCGAGAAGGACAAGCGGTTTGATGGCATACGCTCTATGTTCTTAGGCACACCGATAAGCTCTATATACGACAAGGCAAAGGAAGACAAAGAACAGCCCAACAAGAAAAAGCGCAAGACGCTTATGCACTACCAGACTGAAGAGCTGTCTTTTGAGTCGGAGCAATTGCAGAGTATCATACAGACGCTTGCGCAGATGGATGCCGTGATTGTTGTGCCTCGCGACCAGATAACTTATGGAGATGTGAAAGAATACGTGTCGCGCTCCGAACGCGATGACAACGAGCCATGGGATGTCCTGGACTGGAAGAATGTGGACGAGGTTCCCATGCCCCCAATAAGGGAGAGCCTCATGTTGCGCATATCCTCCCCTGTAGCCATAGAGGAACAGAAAGGCAAACCTGTGTTCAGGCACTCTGAGCGCTATATCCTCGCACAAGAAACGATGGAGCTCGAAGGACTGTCCCTAAACCAACGCAGCACCATAGACGCCCTGCGCCGATGCTACATGAAATGGAAAGACTATTACCGCGTTTCTGCAACAAGAGTCAATCAACAGCAAGAGCTGCAGCCCTCACTTGTCGAACAGCGTGAGGTGTGCCGTGATTTGCAGCGGGTGACAAGAAACGATGCATCTTCTTTTATAGGGCTCTCCACAAACGTCAAGGCTCTGCTGCAAGACATTCTTGACAGCGAGTACCTGGACCCCGCCGGACTCTACTATGCCAAGTTCGAAGACGAGATGCTGTTCATGTCGCCCGACAAGTCTGTGGCACAGGCTTTTCTTGATGCCATGCCCTGTTCGACAGCGCTTGACGGCATCAAGAATTGTATAGAGGATTATCTTAACGACAAAACCGATATTATCAATTCACCAGACACGTGGTAATATGAGCTATATAGGTATTATTGGCGCAAGAAGACTTGACGAGAGCAATGTCTCGTCAGGTCTTGTCGAAGCACAAAAAGAAGCTGTCCGGCTGCTTCGCGACAACACGGACATGCGCATGATAAAACGACAGACGGGTTGGGAGATGGGCGTAGACGGCAAATGGCGGTATGAAGTGGCCGACCCCTTCCACAAGACAGCCGAGATAGAAGATCACCTGAAACGTCATTTCGGAGAGTCCATCAATATTCGTCTGTGCATGCACGACACCACCCTGCTCACGGCCTACCCTGCCTTCGAACGGCTCCGTCTGTATGCCAGATACACACAGCTTCCCAAGTACGCAGGATATTTCGACCCCCAGAGGTACGGCATGATGATTTGTATGGGCACGCTCAATTCTCCATTCGAATACCAGACCGAGGGGGTGTTGCTGCACGAGGTACAGCATCTCATACAAGAGGAGGAGAACTTTGCCCGTGGCGGAGATTCCTCAAGAGGCATCATGCGATATATGAGGTTGGCTGGCGAGGTGGAGTCGCGAAACATCTGCCTCAGACATAAGTTGAGCCAGGAACAACACCGCTCGTCACTTCGCACGGACACGCAAGATGTGCCGGACGAGAAACAAATCATAGAGTTTTTTTAGATTTTCCAACCTGTGCCACTTATTGGCACACCCCGTGTCTATCTTTGCACCGTAACAATAAAAAGTAAAACGGAGGTAGAGATATGGCAAAGACACGTATTCAGTACATTAAGGAGGCTGCCAAGAAACTTGTTGACAGCAAGTTGCAGCGCCTGGGCGCGGCAAAGACGCAGGAGATATTCCGGGGTGTGATGCAGACGGTGGGACTGGAGACTATGGAAGAGGTGTATCTGTTTGTGGCACAGTTCGACCTAACCTGCCGTGACCGCACATCAAACATGGACGACCTGTCAACCTACTTCGAGTGCTCGTCGCTCGATATGTTAGAATACATTCCTGCTCTCAAGTCATTGGAGCGCAAGGGACTCATAGTGCGTCGCAGCAAGCGCGAGGAAAACATCTTCAAGCAGGATTTCGCCGTGAGCGACACCGTGATGTCGGCCATCATTGACGACAGCCCCGTGGTGATGGGAAAGGTGGACGTCAATGACGTACAGATCGACAAATACGAATTTTGCAAAAGCATAGCCGAAAAAATAGAAGACGAAGATGTGGTGACCGACGACCTGGTGCTGTTCGTCGGAAAGCTGGAGCAAGAGTGCGCCAGCTTGCGTTTTGTGAAGAAGATAAAGAAGGACGTGACCGACATTCTCGACCGCATCCTGTTCTACGACATGTGCCGAGACAACTTCGAAAGCGACGGGGAGCGCAATTCGGATATAGCAACAACGATGAAGGATATATTCTCCAACGTCAGCCAGCGCATCATGACAAAAAAGGCCATCATGAAAGAAGAGCACACGCTCATGCGGCTCAGCCTGATTGAACTTGTAGACGAGGATGAGATGACGCTCACGGATGATGGCAAGGCTTATTTCTACGAGGAGGATGCGGAGGCTTTCTGCAAGTCCCTTCATTGTGAAGACATATATTCTTTCATTGACGAAGTGAACGATTACTTTCATGACAGACGCAATTATGACTCCGACAAAGCAGGAAGCATAGGTAAAATAGAAAAGAGATTGTCAAAAATGGAAGCGGCCAACAAGCACCTTCCCGAAGTGCAAAAACTAATCCGCATTTCTTCTTACGCTTGCGATCGGGTATTGCTCTACAGCATTTGCCATGACATGATTGAAGGCGACCCCACCTCTCTGCCCTACGAGATAAGCACGCTCTATCCTACTCGAGATAGAAGAGTAACCATGAAAAACATCAAGGACCATGAGCACCCACTGCAAAAGATGGGATTGGTGGAAATCGAAAAGTCATCGTCACTTTATGGTGAGAACACCCAAATAGTCCTTACTGACAAGGGCAAAGAGGTACTGCTTGGTGAGGACGCTAAACTGTATATAAATGAGGTATCGGACAAACAGTTGCTCGCCAGCGACAAGATTGTAGAAAAGCACCTGTTTTTCTCTGGCAAGCTGGAGGAGCAATTGTGTCTTCTTCGTAACAGCTTGAAGGAAGACAACTACAAGACAATTTGCAAGCGATTGGAGGAGAGCCATCTGCCCAAGGGCATAGCAGTGCTGCTCTACGGCGAACCTGGAACGGGAAAAACAGAAAGCGTGCTGCAAATGGCTAAGGCCACGGGCCGCGCAATCATGCATGTGGACATCAGTGCCACCAAGACATGCTGGTTTGGAGAGAGTGAGAAACTCATCAAGAAGGTATTTACCGACTACCGCCGTCTCTGTGAGAAAAGCAAGATAAAACCCATCCTTCTGTTCAACGAGGCCGATGCCGTATTCTCCAAGCGCAAAGACGTAGGTAGCGGCAGTGTGGCACAGACTGAGAACGCCATACAGAACATCATCCTTGAGGAGATGGAAAATTTGGACGGCATTCTTGTTGCCACCACAAACTTGGCAGACAACCTCGACAGGGCGTTTGAGCGCCGCTTCCTGTACAAGATTCGTTTCGACAAGCCCACCGCAGAGGCAAAAACCAGCATCTGGTTGAGCAAGCTGCCTGAACTTTCTTATGCAGATGCCCACACATTGGCCACCAACTACGACTTCAGCGGCGGACAAATAGACAACGTCACACGAAAGGCTCTCATGCAGGAGATAATAAAAGGCGTAAGACCAACTGTTGACAATCTTGCGACAATATGCAAAGAGGAGAAAATATCAAAGAGCGACATCAGCAAGATTGGATTCATGCCATAAGCTATGCATCCATATTGAGTTTTACCTTGGCTATGGTGGACAAATATACAAACAAAGCCCGACTGAAACAATCCAGTCGGGCCGATATCTATTTTCCTTTAAGGAATATCATATACTATGCCATATTATTTTACAGGCCAGCTGCGGCAGCAATCCAATCGTAAACACCAGAGCAAACACCGAAAGCGACAACACCAAGCGTGCAAATGGCCAAAGCCAGCTTTGTGCTTGACGCACTCTTGAATGTTGGCAAAGGATTGTCGTTTGGCTTGATGAACATGGCCTTGACAATAAGCAAATAGTAGTAAAGACTTATCACCGTGTTAACCAATGCGACAAATACAACCGCGTAGGTTAATGATCCAATGGTCGTAGTAACTTGAGCGCCATCCGCTGCAGCCATGAACGAGAAGAACTTTGAGAACATACCCGCAAATGGAGGAATTCCGCCAAGCGAGAACAAAGCGAGCGTCATGATAAAACTCAAGCGTGGGTTGGTCTTGTAGAAGCCATTATAGCTGTCCATGTCAACAGTGCCTTGATGCTCTTCAACAGACGAGATGATAGCGAACACGGCAAGGTTGGCAACCACGTATATGAGTACGTAATAGCTCAGCGCGGCAACGCTCAAAGCCGTATTGCCAAAAATGGCAAGAACAATGTATCCAGCCTGTGAAATGGAAGAAAAAGCCATGAAACGCTTGAGATTCTTCTGATGGATAGCAAAAAGGTTGGCGATTGTGATGGAGAGCACGATGACAACCATCAACATGTAACGCCAATAATCCACCAAAGGTGCGAAGACCTTCATGAGTATAGCACAAAGCGCGAAAGCGGCAGCGCCCTTGGAAACCACGGAAAGGTAACCAGTGACGGTTGTTGGAGCGCCTTGATAGGTGTCTGCTGTCCAGAAGTGGAAAGGAACAAGGGAAATCTTGAAGCCCAGACCTGAGAAGAAGAACACCATTCCCAAGATGGCAAGAGGTGTGGCAGTGATATGTGAGACCACATCCTCAAAATAGAGGGAGCCCGTGGCACCATAGATGAAGCTAATGCCAAAGAGCATCACTCCGCTTGAGAATGTTGCGGTAAGGATAAACTTAGCTCCAGCCTCAGCTGAATAGTGACGATATTTGTCCATGGCTACGAGACATGCCATTGGCACGGAAGCCATCTCAAGTCCAAGGAAGAACATGAGGAAATGATTCGCGCTTACCATCATGTTCATGCCAAGAAGCGTTGAGAGCACAAGGACATAAAACTCTCCTTCCTTGAAAGCCGTGTCTGAACGACGAAGCCACTCACGAGCTTGAATCAACACGATAAGCGTACCAAAAGCCAAAATGGTCTTGATGACTCCAATGCTCGCGTTTGTGACGTACATACCACCAAAAGACTCAGCAGTGGCTGTAGGGAAAATGTTGATGAGAATATGGACAAACATCAACACACAAACAAGCGGATTGAACCATTTTCTGAGCTCACCTGCAACATTGTTTGTGTCAGAAGCTTGCTCTTTAGCCAATGCCAGCTCACCATTCTCAGCTTGGTGTATAGCCAAAGGAGAAGCTTTCTGGGCTGTAAGGAGATCAACGATGAATACTATCAGAAGGATAAATGTCAACGAGACCTCCGGAATCATATTTAGAAATTGACTGTAATCGATATTCATAGTTTCTTACTGAAAAACTTTTTAACTTAAAGTCCCATTATATGGCTAATCATTGGTCCGACAGCATCATTGATGATGTTTTGAGCCCACAATGGAGCAAGGCCAAGACCAGCGACACAAATGATAAGTCCGCCCACAGCTATTCGCTCGTCCCATGTAGCATCAGTGAGTTTGTAATACTCTGGATTAGGTACTTTCTGGTAAAGTATCTTACCTACGACACGAAGGATGTAGACAGCCGTGATGACTATCGAAGTACAGGCAATTATGGTGCAGGTACGATGGAAGAGGTCAGCGTTCTGGAACGAACCAACAAAGATATTCATCTCTGCCACGAAGCCCGAAAAGCCTGGCAAGCCAAGGTTAGCAAGGCCTGCTACTACATAAGCGACTGAGAGGAATGGCATGATTTTCATCAAACCACCCAAGCGGCGCACGTCACGAGTTCCAGCACGGTGGTAAATCATACCAATGACTGCGAAGAAGAGGGCGGTCATCAAACCATGCGAAAGCATCTGGAGGATAGCACCAGTGCAAGCGGTCTGAGTCATCATGAGAAGTGCGAAAAGGACCATACCACAGTGAGAGACTGACGAGTATGCGTTAATATACTTAAGGTCTGTCTGTACACAAGCAGAAAGAGCACCGTAAACCACGGATATAGTCGTGAGAATCAAGAAAATCCAAGACAACTGTTGAGCTGCATCCGGAAGGAGGAACATAGCTATACGGAAACATCCATAACCACCAAGCTTCATCAACACACCAGCGTGCAACATAGACACAGCGGTAGGTGCTGAGGCATGACCATCAGGTGACCATGTGTGGAAGGGGAACAAGGCCCCAAGAATGCCAAAACCAATGAAAATGAACGGGAAGAACACTTTCTGGATATTAACGGGGATGGAGTGCAGTGTCGCGATTTGCATCACGTCCATGGTATAAACACCACTGAACTGACCATTAAAGAAGTATATACCAAGGATGCCAATAATGAGCAGTGCGGAACCACCCATAAGCATCAGTGTCAACTTCATGGCCGAATACTCCTTCGGTCCCGTACCCCAAATACCAATGAGAAGATACATAGGAATAAGGGCCACCTCATAGAACATGAACATTGTGAACAAGTCCTCGGAAATAAAGAATCCAAACACACCTGTTGACAGAAGCGTAAACCAAAGGAAGTACTCCTTTTGCATAGGATGCTGCTGCCAAGAGGCGAACGTACCCGTGAAGACGATGATGGATGAGAGAAGTATCATCACCACAGCGATACCGTCAACACCTGTGCGATAGAAAATGTGCAACGGCTTGAACCAAGGAATGGCATCACCGAAGAGGAATGGGAATTTATCTGCCGGCATGGTCTCGCGAGCTTCTATAAAGGCGAAGACCAAATAGACGGCGAGGGCAAGCAAGGCGGTTGAACCCACTGCCATCACGATGCGAACCTGAGAATCGTTCTTGGCGAGCCACAGGCAAAGGAGCATCACGACCGGTATAATGACGAATAATGTTAGAAAAGTCATCTTATGTTATTTTACAATATACATATTAATATAAGTGTCAATGCCACAGAACCTGTGATAAACCAAACCGCATACTGGCGAACGTCACCACTCTGCCATGGGCGGATGGCTTCTCCGCCTTCCTGTGTGGCCCATGCTGAGAAGTTGAACGCGCCATCTATGACGTGACGGTCAAACCATGCGATAGGGATTGAGAAGCATCCAAACACGATCTTGTGTGTAAAGAACTGCCAAGCGTCATCGATATAGAAGCGGTTGAGGGCTGCCTTGTGAAGCTTTGGCATTGCCTTGGCAAGCTTGTCGGGCAATGGGTTGTGCTTAGGCGCATACATATATGTAGCAAGCGCAAAACCAATCGTGGCTACGCATAGCGAAACCCATGCGGTGGTACCGAACTGGAAATGCTGCAGCGCAATCTCCTCGGGATGACCATCAAGAGACACGAAATGCCCCATTGGAATCCAGCCAGCGAAAATGGAAACTAATGCGAGGAACACCAAAGGACCCCACATTACGAAAGGCACCTCAGCTGGCTTGCGACGGTGCTCCGGATCTTGCTCATAATAGCTATTACCCCAGAAGATGACGTAATAGAGACGGAACATGTAGAATGCAGTCATTCCGCTGACAAGTGTCATAAACCAACCCAAATACGGTGAGAAGTTGAAGCAAGCGTCAACGATCTCATCCTTTGAGAAGAAGCCGGCAAGAGGCCAGAATCCGCTGATGGCGATAGTACCAATGAGGAAACAGATGTTGGTGATAGGCATATACTTGTGCAAGCCACCCATGTAATCCTTGAAGTTGGAGCCTATAATCACGATTATGGCACCGGAGCAAAGGAAGAGGAGTGCCTTGAACATGGCGTGAGTGAACAGGTGGAACATTGAAGCCATGTAACCAACACTTCCCTCACCTTCCATTGAGGTAACAACGCCAAGAGCCACGAGCATATAGGCAATCTGAGAGATTGTGGAGAATGCGAGACCACGCTTGATGTCACGCTGACAGCAAGCAACAGCGGCAGCATAGAAAGCGGTGAACGCGGCGATGTATGCCACATAGTGGAGAGTGTGAGGAGCATAAGCCACCCAAATAGGCATCAATGAAGCGACCTGATAGACACCAGCGACAACCATGGTCGCGGCGTGAATGAGTGCCGAGACAGGCGTAGGACCTTCCATGGCATCTGGAAGCCAGATGTGGAGGGGGAACATTGCCGACTTACCGGCACCACCGATAAACATCAGGAACAAAGACACGGGGAGAACCCAAGCCGCACCAGGAAGCTCTGTTATCAGCTTGGGATCGGCGGTCAAATCATAGTTGAACGTGCCAGTGTAATAGCTGTAGAACAGAATACCGATAAGGAAGAACAGGTCTGCGAAACGTGTCACGATAAACGCTTTCTTAGACGCGTGCACGGCGGCATGCTTTGGATAATAGAATCCTATGAGCAAGTATGAGCACACACCCACAAGCTCCCAGAACAGATACATCTGGAAGATGTTGGTAGCAACGACCAATCCAAGCATTGACATGGAGAACAATGAGAGATAGGCGTAGAAACGCTGGAAGCCTTTTTCATAACCTTCTTTCTTGTAATTCTCATCACGCTCCGCCATATAGCCAAAACTATAAATGTGCACCATGAACGACACCGTAGTGATAACGATAAGCATCATGACAGATATTGGTGTCAAGCGGAAACCAATGTTGAACGTCAAGAGCTCGGTAAACTTCAACCAAGTGAAGTTAAACACCGTTACCGTGGGATAGAGTCCAGTGGCAGCGTCCCTGCCAATGGCAAAGAAATATTCGTAAGCCGTGTAGAGACTCAGGCACCACAGCACACCCAGCACTGTCGTACCTATGAGACCGGCTACGGGCTTCTTCATCTTCATGCCGAGCAATCCCAGGACCAGGAAGCTCAGGAATGGGAGAAGAAGTATTAAAAATGAATAACCGTATTCCATTACTTTTTAGAATTTCATATTTTCAATACTGTTCACCTGGTCACTGTGATAGTTGCGGTAAACGTTGATGATGATTGCCAGTGCGACGGCTGTCTCAGCCGCGCTGACACCCATGGAGAAGAGAGTGAAGAACGCTCCCTCAAGTTGTCCTGGGAAAAGCAGACGGTTGAAAACCGCGAAGTTCAAGTCCACTGAATTGAGCACAAGCTCAATAGAGATAAGCATGGCAACAAGGTTGCGATGCGTGACGAAGCCAAAGACACCAATGAAGAAAAGCAAAGTGCTGACTCCGAGAAATGCATAAACTGATATCATTTGTTGTCCTCCTTTCTTGCTATCATTACACCTCCGACGACGCATGCCAAAAGGAACAAGGATATGAATTCGAACGGAAGCACATAACCATACTTGCCTGAGCCTACCATGGCCTGACCCACTTGCTTCATTGGTACCTCGATGTCAGCCACGTCGAGAGCGGCATTGACAAAGTGATTTTTCACAAGTATCAAACTAAGTACCACAAGGCCGATGAGTGAGATTACCAAGCCTTGAGCCACGCGAGTTCCCTTGAAACGTGCGACAAGATTCTGCAAAGAACGCTTCGACACGAGTTGAATGGCGAAGATATACATCACCGTGATACCGCCCGCATAGATACTGATTTGCGCCGCACCAAGAAAAGTATAGTCGAGAATGAAATAGAAGCCAGCAATGCCGAACAACACGAACAACAGCCACGTGGCTGCTCTCATGATGCTTTTCGTACAAACTGACATTACGGCTGAGCCAAGCACGACTACAGCCAAAATACAAAACATTACTAATTTAGCCATTATCCTACTTGGTTTTAGTGTTAAACTTACCGATAGTCAATGGTGCGCCGCCATCAATGAGGTTTGGCAGCGAGCCGCCCTGGTAGACTTCCTTGTCGAGATGCAACACGAGCTTTGAGCGGTCGAAGACAGAATTTTCAAAGTCGTTGACAAACTCAATGGCATCGAAGTTGCAGGCGTTGACGCACAGTTGGCAGAACATACAGTCGCCGAGGTCATACTGATAATCGTCAAGCTGCTTTTTCTTTTTGCCAGTCTCTGGGTCCTCAGCCATGTGTGAAGTTATTTTGATAGTGTCGTTCGGGCACGACTTCTCACACATAGTGCACGCCGTGCACTTGTAATCGCCGACTTTCAGCCCACGCTTGACCGCTTGTGGGTCATTGGGGTCTTCCACACGCTTGAACACCAACCTTCCGCGGTGGCGTGCCGAAACGTGCAGCGTGGTCTTGCGGTTCTCAGGATACTGCTCGGTGGACTTCGGCGTGAAATACTCTTTCATTGTTACCTTCAATCCGGTAGTCAGAGTCTTCGCGGCATCCTTTATACCTTTAAAATATTGTGACATAATCTATATGTTATCTTAATTGTTTTTCTCTACTCGCCTTGGACGACATTACAGTGTCAGGCCCAGGGCAACGCAAGCTGTCATTACCACAAGTGTAATAAGCATGCAAGGCATGATGTACTTCCACTCCAGCTTAAGAATGTGGTCGATTCGAAGGCGTGGGAATGTCCAACGTGCCCACATGAGAATCCAAATGACAAGCAACGTCTTTGCTGCGAACCATACGAAACCAGGAATGTAGTTCATCACGGTGTCGAAGCCTTCTATTCCTATGTTAAGCGGTGCCCAACCACCAAGGAAAATGGTGGAAGCAAGTCCGGAAATAACCACGAGGTTCAAATACTCAGCGAGATAGAAGTAGCCGAAGCCCATACCGCTATACTCTGTATGATAACCAGCGGTGAGCTCGCTCTCTGCCTCAGCCAAGTCGAATGGACCACGGTTTGCCTCGGCATTTCCTGCGATGAGGAACACGAGGAAAGCCACGATAGCGGGAATATGGCCTTGAATGATAAGCCAATTCCAGGGTCCTGTCTGAGCCGCGATGATGTCGCTCAACTGCATTGAGCCGCAAAGTACGACAGCGGTAATCATGCACAGGCCCAATGAAATCTCATAAGAAATCATCTGAACGGCACCACGCATTGCTGAAACCACAGAATACTTGTTGTTTGAGCCCCAACCAGAGAGAATCACGCCAAGCACGCCTATGGATGAAATGGCAGTGACCATGAACACGCCAACGTTGAAGTCGAGCACTACGGCTCCCTTGTTCCAAGGAAGGAAAGAAAAAGTGCCGACAGAGGCGATAATTGTAAGGAACGGCGCGAGTGCGTAAAGGAACTTGTCGGAGCGGTCAACGCCGAAGATTTCCTTGATGAGCATCTTCAACACGTCGGCAACGACCTGGAAGATACCCCATTTGCCTACACGCATGGGACCAAGGCGGCATTGGAAGAATGCGCACACCTTACGCTCAAAGTAGATCATGAACATGGCTATGAGAGCATACAGTGTCAGCACGATAAGTCCCATCAGCACACATTCTATCAAGATGGCCCAGAAGTTGCTTAATCCGCAGGTTTGGCGGAGCAAGGCATCGAACCACTGTGTTACTATTGAAAAATCAAACATTGTAAATCTTACTTGTTTTATCTTACTTATTTGGAAGTCTTTGTATGAGATAATAAAGAATTATCTATCCAAATCCGGTATAACGAAGTCGATACTTGCTCCTGTCGCGATGAGGTCGGCTATCTTCTGTCCACGAAGCATCTTGTCGAAAGCTCCGGCCAACGTCAAGCCCATAGGACGCATCTTCACGCGATAAGGGCTCTTGTCGCCATGACTGTCAAGATAAACACCGAACTCACCGGCACCGCCCTCTACGGAGAACCACCACTGGCCTTCTGGCACCTTTATGATTGGCTTCTGCTTGATGTAGTATTCACCTTCAGGAATATTGTCAATCAACTGCTCAATGATGTCGAGACTTTGATACATCTCTTTAATATGTATCATGTAGCGCTCCATGGAATCAGCACCTGTTCCGGTAATCTCGTTCCATTCCACCTTGTCGTACAAGTCGTAAGGATGGTTTTTGCGCACGTCATTGTGCCAACCAGCGGCGCGTCCGGCAGGACCCGTGACACCATAATTCACGCAATCCTCAAGATTCATGTAGCCGACGCCCTCAAGACGCTTGTGCGTGATGACGTTGTCACCAAACACGTCAAGATACTCTTGGAACATAGGACGGAGGTACTTGCACAAGGTCTTCGTGTTTTGCACGAAGTTCGGGTCTATGTCGGCCTGCAAACCACCAATGCGATAATAGTTCTGTATCAGGCGTCCACCAGTGGTCTCTTCCATCACGTTGAGCAAGTGCTCGCGGTCGCGCATGCAATACAGGAACGCCGTCAATGCAGAAAGGTCCTGAGCGCATGTACCGAGGAACAACAAGTGGTTGTCGATACGCTGGAGCTCATCCATGATTGTACGGATATAATGGATGCGGTCTGACAGTTCTATGCCCATAGCCTCCTCTATGACACCCACGAGAGCGTGACGATGGTGCATCGCGCAAAGATAGTTCAAGCGGTCGGTGAGAGCGAGAGTCTGGGGATAGGTCATGTTCTCCATCATCTTCTCCATGCCACGGTGAATATACCCAAGATGCGGGTAGACGTGCTTTATTGTCTCACCATTCACCACAGTACGCAGACGCAGCACACCGTGGGTAGAAGGGTGGTTAGGACCGAAGTTGATAACGAAGTCGTCATCACCCAACAGGCGGTGCCTTGTCTCCGTGAGATGACCATACTTGTCGAGATTATATTCCACGGTCCAATCGGTCTCCGGCTCATCAGTCATTGGGAACTGGTTGGCCTCAGGGCTCATGTCGAAGTCCTTGCGGAGTGGATAACCCGTGAAATCGGAGCGCATGAAGAGACGGCGCATATCTGGATGTCCCAGGAACTTTATGCCGAGGAAGTCGAACACCTCACGTTCCAGCAAGTCAGCGTCATGCCACAGGCTGATGACCGATGGCAAAACATAGTTGTCGCCATCGACCTTGTTGGCTATTTGCTTCACCGACACGCGCTCGTGGCTCTGCGTGTTTTCAAGAATGTATATACAGCCGAGGCCTTCCTCGCCGAAGTCCTCGCCGACAATTGTCACAAGGTAGTCGAAATGCTGCTCATTCTTCAGCTTTGCCATCTCAGCGGCAAAGTTGTCAAACCCGAATATCTTATTCTCTAATTTCATTTCGATACCTTATTGATTATTTACCTTATATTGTTCACCTTCTTTCTTGAGTTCGTCAAGTTCCTTTCCGAGAGCTTCCACTTCCTCCTTGTTTGGTGATTCTGCCACAATGATAGGTTCTTTATTTCCAATCTTCGCGCCAGAGAGGTTCTCGTTGCTTATGCCATGCAACCCTCCAAGTCCAAGGCTCGTTTCCTTCTCAAACTTGTTCATCTTGTGGTTTGCGCCACCAAAGAACTTCTCAACCTTCACCTTACGCTGTAGCTGCATCATGCCGTAGAGAATAGCCTCTGGGCGTGGGGGGCAACCTGGAACATAAACGTCTACCGGCACGATTTGGTCGATGCCACGCACCACGTTGTAGCTCTTCTTGAACGGTCCACCAGAGATGGTGCAACCGCCAACAGCCACGACATACTTTGGCTCCGCCATTTCATCATAAAGACGCTTAAACACGGGCGCCATTTTGTTGGTGATGGTGCCAGCGCACATGATAATGTCAGCCTGACGCGCGGAGTTACGTGTCACCTCGAAGCCGAAACGGGAGA